>JAUVHQ010000036.1 GCA_030593185.1 Bacteroidota bacterium | reverse complement strand
GCTTTTTGCAGCAAAAACCTGACCGGCGTCATCAAACACCGCATGTTCGATCTGTACAAGCTGTGCTTCATATGTGTCGCTCAGTTCAGAAGGTGTAAGAACAACGGGATCAGGCAGAGTATGTCCGGATGAATGGTTTGTCAATGAGGTTATGGGACTTATTTCCAGTAGGTTGTAGTAATCATAAAGAGTGCCGGTAACGGTAATACTATCGCCCCGGTTCACACCGTTTACAAAATTGCTTCCATACACGGGAATTGCTCCTGTTGCATCCTGGATATACCTGATTACGCCAAGCTCTGCACCATTAGTAGCGACACCTGTAATTGTAACGGTGGAGCCCAGTGATGCCTGCCTGGCATCGGCAATAGTGGATTGGGTTTTACCATAAAAGGAAATAAATAACAGGGGAAAGAAAAAAAGCAAATATTTTTTCATTTTATTTTCAAATTAAAAAGTAATTCTTAGTGAAGTTATAAAACGCCGGCCCATCCCGAAAAATACAGTTGCCGATTTGGCATCAAAATCCTGGAAAGGCAGTGAATTGAATGAATCATTATTGGTAGCATCTGAAATATACTTCCGGTCTAGAACATTCAGCATACTGAACCGCAGGTTAAACAGTACTTTATCGAGTTTGGGAATTTTAAACCGGTATCCTGCATGCAAATCCAGCATTTCATAATCCGGCATTTTCCATGAATCCACCGGATTTCCATCGTCATCGGTAGTGGATTCAGGGGAGAAGTTGGAATAATACCTCCCAAAATAAGTAAACCTGGTATTCATGTAAAGACCTTTGATTGGTTCGTACCGGATACTTGCCCCGAGCTGTGTTTGTGCAGCGTCACCCACATGGATACCTGATGCATCAAAATCAATGATCATATTTACCGGATCGTTTGAATCATAATTATAAAACTGCAGGTCTTTAACCTTTTTATTCCATCTCCAGTTACCTAATGAAACCAATCCCTGGAAGTCAAGATTATCCATAATCTTATAAATAAAATCTAATTCGATTCCCATATGCAGTGCATCCATTCCGGGGATGTCTGCATATACCCTGATCTCGTTTCCTTCCGGGTCGTCGGGGTCGTATCCCTGTTCACCGGGCTGAAGGAAGTGAGTGGAATAAACCCTGTTGGTGGGTTTATTCATCCAGCTTGTATAGTAAGCGTTGATGTTTGCTGAGAACCGGTGTGAAGAATAGTGATACCCCAATTCGACAGCTTTAACCTGTTCGTTTTCTAAATTTTCTGCAAACTCTGTTGTAAATCCTTTATAAAAATATTTATATGCCCGTGTTTTGGAAAGGAAGCCAAGGTTCATGAAAAAATTTGAATGTTCGGTAATATTATAATTAGTTCCTCCTTTAATAGTAAAGCCCGGTTTCCATTTCCAGGCGGATTGTGCATCAGCAAAATAATCAATTTTTTTATAACCGCTCACAGCAGAAGTAACATTAACAAATGCAGACAGTATCGGGGTTTTGTATTCAACCTGGCCAAATATACCTCCCCAGTTAACCAGTCCCTTGTAGTAATACTGGATCATATCTCCCTCATATTTCATAGCCAGGGAAGAGTCAGCCTGATAGTTATTTCTGGAATCCAGCACATCGACTACATAATCACCTCCCAGGAGGTCGGTAATAGTAGTGTAATGAATGCCGGTATAGGAACGTATGTCTATCCCGCCCGAGATATCAAACCTGTTATTCATCCTGTAATTTCCGGTAGACAGCAGTCCGTACCATATATGATCATTATGCCTTTCAGTCATGTAATTATTTGACACAAAAAGTGTTTCACTATACTTTGTATTAATGGGCAATAATTCCCCGAAAGGGGTTTGGGTTGGTTTGGCATTAGCATTGTAAATTGATTGCCAGTCAATCTGTCCGTAGTCAGGATCTTCAGGATCAGCGATCTTTTGTGTTTCTTTGATACTGTGTCTTGATCTGATACCGCCGCCTGTTCCGAGAGAAAGGTAGGCAATGTTTGATATACTGAGCTTATCATTTACTCTCCAGAAATCCCTTAGACTGAATTGCGGCTTGTGATATACATTTACTTTTCCGTGCAGTACTTCTTCTTTTGCATCGGGATTGAACCTGTCACGTTTCAGCCAGCCCCAGTGCTGGTTATATTTAATACCCATATTATTAATAGTTGGCCGGTAAATATAATCATCCCCTTCCATTGTATTAATATCCACACCAAGCTCCTTTGCATATTCAAGATCATAAGTGGCAATTGATCTTGAGTAGGAACGTTGCTGGTGATGCTGAGGAGCACCCATAGCCGAAATGGAAACAATATGATCATTAAACCTCTTATCAATTTTTGCATAAAAAAACCATCCTTCGGAGAATGTCTGATCAACCCATCCATTACCTCTTTTGTACGAACCGGCAAGAGTAATGCCCCATCCGTTTTTCATCTTCCCGCTGGTATGGCCGAAAAAAGTCCGTATTTTTCCCTGGCTGTCAATCTCCTGCTTGATACTGGTTTCTTTCTTATTTTCAATTTCTTTCGTAAGGATATTAAGTGTTCCTCCAACCGACGGGAGTGCCAGTTTTGAAGCACCCAGTCCTCGTTGTACTTGTATTGTACGGGTAACGGCATGCAGTCCAAACCAGTTTGACCAGTAAACCCATCCGTTCTCCATATCATTTACCGGAATACCGTCTATCATAACAGCAATATTTCTCTGGTTAAATCCCCGTATAGTGATCCGGGCATCACCATCACCGCCTCCCTGTTGGGTTGCATAAACACCAGGGGTTGAATTGAGTATCATTGGTATATCCTGTCCTGCCAGTTCTTCATGCAGTTTTTTAGGGAGTACCGTTGAGAATGCAACCGGTGTTTCCCGTGAACGTGCTACATCGGCAACGACAGTCACTTCGCTGATAAACAGAGATTCCATTTTGAATTTGAAATAGAGGGGTTCACCGGTCACGACAATCTGACGGGTGATGGTTTCATAGCCAACATAAGAAACATTGAGTGTATATTCACCCCGGTTAGCACTAAAGTAAAAATTTCCATCAAGATCCGTAACTGTACCAACACCCTGTGCAATTAACACATTTGCTCCGATCAGGGATTCGCCCGTTTCAGCATCCAGCACAATGCCTTTGATCATTCCGTATTGACTGAATAGCTGACATGTATGGAGGATGACTAACAGGGAAAGAAAAATTTTCTCATAAATTATATCCAAATACCTTGATCATGTTTTCAATCGCCCGGATTATTTCACGAGGATTTTTTTCACCACCTGACTTTTATCTTTTAGTTTAATCCGTACCAGGTAAACTCCTTTTTCAATATTATTAAGATGCACAGGAATTCTCTTGTTTCCCTGATCATTGTTTGCCTGGTAAACAGTCTGTCCTATCACATTATAAACAGTAACAGTGAGTACCGGTTCGGCAGACCGGATGGTAAAATGATTGTTAACAACAGGGTTTGGATAAATTGATATGGATTCCTGTTCAGATGGCAGTGAGCCGGTGGATGTTGCAGTAGAGCAATCGCAGGTATGCACTCCAAGAGAATCCCATATATCTTTTCCCCCGGGAACAGTATCCCATTCAAGGGTTACATTAAAAACTTCAGGGTTTACAATTACCCCGCTTGTAACAGATGCTTTTCTGTAGAGCGAGCGATTTGAAGTCCAGGGAATCCAGTAATATCCTTCGGGGACGATATAATTCTCAATGTAGGTACTATCCAGAACATAGGTTGTATCAGTTCCATTAATTACCCTGGTATTTTTATAAGCATATGCATCTGTAAAATTTGCCCAGCCTTCATCAGAGCTGGTCATTCCTCCTCCTATCATACCAAAAAAGTCAACAGCAACTGCGTCTTCGAGCTCTCCTGTTTCTGTTTTAAGCAGGGCAATAGCATCATTACCGTTCATATAGGTAGGAGCAGGGTATTCATGATCAAGCTGGTCGGCGAGTTGCTGCAATGCAGGATCGCATTTGGGTGAGATGCTACCTCCTCCCAGGTCAGTATCTACTGTTTGTCCGTTCACAAAGATAAAAGTTGAGTGGGCAGGAAGGAACCCTTCAAGCTGGGTTATTCCACCATCGGTATATGTAAGAGAACCATTACTGTATCTTTCCACATAGTATTTTTCAAGGTTTATGATACCATCAGTGGGGTTATAAATCTCAAGTGCTTTATTATTACCTGAGCCCTCGATATATTCTGAAAAAAACAGGTCGGAACAATCCTGTGAGAATAAAGGAAATGTGTTTGAAATAATTATGAGTAAGAGTAGATATTTCTTCATATTAGGTTGTTTTTATTGTAAAGTATCCCATAAATCAGGGAGTACATTTGTATGGCAAATGTAATAATAAATGGTGTTTATTAGATATGGAATTAGTAAATAAATAATAGTATAGTGTCAGGTAATACTGCAACACTATCTCCTTACATTATTTCCATGCTATTGATTTTCTCCAGATCTTCAGGTGTGTCGATAGAAATGCTTTCATGTTGGGTTTCTTCAACATATATCGTGTAACCGTTTTCGAGCCAGCGGTTTTGCTCAAGTAATTCTGCTTGTTCAAGAGTAGAGGGAAGTAATTGTGTGATTTCCATCAGGGTCTTTGTACGAAAAGCATATATCCCTATATGTTTATAGAAAGGATATTCCACAAACCACCTTGATTTTTCAATGTTACTGACATAAGGAATAGGAGACCGGCTGAAATAAAGTACCATGCCGTTTTTATCAACGACTACTTTTGGCAGGTTAGGATCAAAAATCTCATCTTCACTGGAAATTTTCTTAATAAGTGTGGAAATCCGGATTTTAGGGTCAATAAAACTTTTGGATAGATGGGAAAGCATCATTGGGTCGAGAAATGGTTCATCACCCTGAATATTAATTACCACATCAACAGGTTCATTGTGTGATTTCTGGTAAAGAGTTATAGCTTCAGCGCACCGGTCAGTGCCACTTTCATGATCGTGGGAAGTCATAATTACATGCCCCCCAAAACCTTCAACTTCTTTCCTTATCCTTTTGTCATCTGTTGCTACAATAACATTGTTAAGCGATAAGGTACATCTTTCATAAACTCTTCTGATCATTGTTTTCCCGCCGATTTTTATCAGTGGTTTACCAGGGAATCTGGCTGAGTCATATCTGGCAGGAATAATTCCTATTATATTCATTTTTCTTTCAGTTTATTGACAAAGCTAATTTACAGAAAAATTGGGGATTAATGTTAAATTGTTAAAAAAACTCTAATTTTGCACAAAATTGATATTTATTTGTCAACTATATGAATGATATTCAGAAAATAAAACAGAGATTTGAAATTATTGGAAATTATATTGGTCTGAACAGGGCAATTGATATTGCCATGCAGGTAGCGTCAACTGATTTATCGGTATTGATTACCGGTGAAAGTGGTACCGGGAAAGAAGTTTTTCCACAGATTATACATCAGTTCAGTTCAAGAAAACATGGACAATACATAGCTGTAAATTGTGGTGCTATTCCGGAAGGAACTATCGACTCCGAGTTATTCGGGCATGAAAAAGGAGCATTTACCGGGGCAACAGATAGCAGGAAAGGTTACTTTGAAGTAGCTAACGGAGGGACTATTTTTCTGGATGAAGTGTCTGAATTACCACAGTCAACACAAGTAAGATTGTTAAGGGTGCTCGAAAGCGGCGAGTTCATCAGGGTGGGTTCATCCAAGATGCAAAAAACTGATGTTAGAGTTATTGCAGCTACTAATATTGATATTATTCAGGCTATACGGGAGGGGAAATTCAGGGAAGACCTCTTTTATCGTCTTAATACTGTACCGATAAATATACCTCCCTTAAGAGGCAGGGGTGAGGATATTCATTTGCTCTTCAGAAAATTTGCTACTGATTTTGCTGAAAAGTACCACATGCCAGCTATCGGGTTAACAAATGAAGCGATGGATGTTCTTCTTAAATATTCCTGGCAGGGAAATATAAGACAGTTAAAAAATATAACGGAACAAATATCTGTTATTGAGCAAGAAAGGGTAATTGATGAGGATACTTTAAAAAGCTATCTGCCAGGTTATCATGGGGTAAAACTTCCTGCAATAATAAAGAGGGAGGAACAAAGAGCCTTCTCTTCTGAACGGGAGATACTTTACAAGATATTATTCGATATGAAGAATGATATGAATGATTTGAAAAAACTGGTTATCGAGATAATGGAGAAGGAAGGTGGTAATATTGAAATCAGGGAGGAGAATGCAGATCTGGTGAAAAAATTGTATCATAGTGTTGAATCACCAGGCGGAGAAATAATTAATCGGCCCACGGAGGTTACGAAAAGAGAAAAAGCAAATATTCAGGATACTGAAGAAGTGATCGAAGAATCACTCTCACTTGTTGATAAAGAAATTGAATTGATCAGGAAAGCTCTGGATAAATATCAGGGGAAAAGGAAGCGGGCAGCAAAAGAACTGGGAATTTCCGAAAGAACACTGTACAGGAAAATTAAAGAGTATGATATTGAGAATTAACACAGAAAATAAAAAACAATGAGAGATTTAGTGTTTATAACAATGTTTTTCCTGGGCTTCTTACTACATGGATGTAAGATAAATTATTCATTTTCGGGAGCGGTTATTTCACCTGAAATAAAAACAGTATCTGTTCAGTTTTTTCCAAACAGGGTAACACCGGGTAATGGCTTTGTTAATCCGAATTTCAGTCAGACTTTTACCGATGCTCTGAAAGATAAGATTAAAGCACAAACCAGTCTTAATTTTGAAACAGACCTGGGAGATGTGAATTTTGAAGGGGAGATAACAAGATATGAGGCTGAACCTCTTGCTGTTACAGGGCGCGAGGTTGCTGAATTAAACAGGTTTACTATTACAGTCCGGGTTAAGTACACCAACGCTGTTAATCCTGATGACAGTTTTGATACCCGGTTTTCACGATACGAAGATTATGAAAGCTCCAAAGATCTGCAGTCAGTAGAACAGGATCTTTCAGAAAAAATACTCGAACAATTAACAGAAGATATTTTTAACCAGGCATTTGTGAATTGGTAAAATAATGTATCGGAATGGTAGTCCACAGTCGGCAGTCCACAGTCCACAGTCGGCAAGAAAGTAAATAACAATCAAACAATTATAACACAATAGCAACTGGATTTGGAAACTTAACTGTATATATACCAAAAGAAATTTTTGATGATTTTAATAAACGATCTGAAGAAATCTGACGATTACTTAATCACATGATTCAAAATCCTGAAAAGTATAAATAGTGTCTGTCCATAAAGTCAAACAAATTTTGAATTAAAACACCAAACACCAAACACCAAATAAATTCTAAATATCAATTATCAAATGACCGAAACAGCTTTGAATATTGAGATTTTAGTCATTGAGATTTATTTATTCACAAAATAATTAATTTTCAAAGGTGTTCATGAGACCACTTTGTTCAGTTGTATTTTGATGCTTGTCATTTGTGATTTCTTATATTTATTTAAACTTTTGGCCTTTATAGACGGACTCTAAATAGCCTGGCCTTCAGATTGCCGACTGCCGACTGAAGATTGTCGACTTAAAAATGCAAGGTATAATGAGATTAGCCATTTTTGGTATTTCAAACTTAGGCCACTGAATAGTTACAATATAAATATTACCTTTATCTTTTGTCTTTATGAATTACGGTAACATCTGAATTTGTTAAGTATTAAGTAAATTAATCTATGAACAGGGAAGAATTCCTTAAATATCTGGAGTCACCCGGCCAACTTGACAAGAGAAGCATTCTGGAAATACATGAACTTCTTAATGAATTTCCCTATTTCCAGACCGCTCACTTGATGCTATTGAGAAATTTGTATGTACTTGGTAATATAAAATTCGACAGTCAGTTAAAAAAGTCAGCAGCTTATATTGGAAACAGAAGTGTTCTTTACTATCTTCTCCAGAGACCTGGAATTACCGCCCTGGAAAAGCCCGGAGAAAGTAAACCTGACAAAAAAACTGAAGAACCGGTAACAGAAAAACTAAAAGAGAAAGTCCCTGAGAAAAAAGAACCTGAAGTTTCAATATCGAAAAAAACACTCGAAAAAAAGAAGCCGGAACAGGATGATAAACAAGGAAAAGAAACCCTGGCTGATGTTATATTAAAAAGGATTGAAGAGATTAAAAAGAGGCAGGAGAGTTTAAAATCAGGAAAACTTCCCACTTCAAAAGAAGTTGCTCCGGAGAAAAAAGTAAGTGCAGGAGAAAAACCTATTGCAGATAAAATCCTGAACGAATTCGCAGAAAAAAAAAAACCGGAAAAAAAAGCGGAAAGTCAAATAAAAGACTCAAAAGCAAATCAGATCCTGGAAATAGGAAATGAGGATGAGATTTTTGAAGGTATTTCCGGAGAGAAGGAACAATTAGATGCGGATGAACTGAAAATAATGGCTGGCTATGATGAATTACTTGAGTTAGAAGAGGAAAACATACAGGAAAATTTACAGGATACAGCTGACGATAAAGTGAAAAACGATGAACTTATCAGCAAGTTCATTATAAGTAGCCCCCATATTTTGCCCCGGAAGGAAGATGCTCCTTATGAGGAACAAACGGATATTTCAGAATCCAGTGGAAGAGAGAATGAAGGGTTTATTACAGAAACTCTTGCAAAAATATATATTAACCAGGGCTATTATTCGAAAGCTGTTTTTGCTTATGAGAAATTAAGTTTGAAATTTCCGGAAAAAAGTAGTTACTTTGCCATTCAAATTGAAAAAATAAAGAAATTAATTAACGAACTATAAATCACTTAGAAATGGGCTTTTACATATTAGTTTCAGTATTGATCCTTATGGTGTGTGTATTTCTAATACTGGGTGTATTGGTACAAAATTCCAAAGGAGGGGGATTGGCAGCCAATTTTTCTTCTTCAAACCAGGTGATGGGTGTAAGAAAAACTGCTGATTTTCTTGAAAAAGCAACATGGACACTTGCTATATCATTATTGGTGCTTAGTTTGATTGGTAGTGCTGTAATTCCAAGAGGAAGCAGTGAGGGCAGATCAAGGATTGAGCAGCAAATTGACAATGCCATTGATCCGTCACAGGTGCCAAATTTGCCTACTGCTTTTCCCGAAGAAAGTGGTACCGGTCAGGGAGGTGAATGATACTGCATCACTGTATCACATGATACATAACACACTTCAGCCGAACAACTATTAGGGTAATCATTGAATAGTGTCAGTATGTCATTATTATGACACTTTTTTTTATTTTGTATTGTTAAACGCAATTATTTCCAACATATTGATATTCAAAATTATAAATTTTCGGAAAAAGATCGGAGCAAATACAATCTGTAATTCTGTCCTGTAAATATTCATGATTGTATGTTAATAATGTTTGGCACAAAATATGATAATCGATGTACAGCTTTCTAATTTCTAATTATATAACTAAAAAACTAATAATATGTCGAAAGTAAATGTAAAACCATTAGCCGACAGGGTTTTGATCGAACCCCAGGAGGCAGAAACCAAAACAGCAAGTGGTATCTATATCCCTGACTCAGCTCAGGAAAAACCTATGCAGGGGAAAGTTGTTGCCGTAGGATCGGGTACTAAAGATATTGAAATGGAATTAAAGGTTGGTGACACTGTATTATATGGTAAATACTCCGGATCAGAGATCACTGTTGATAGTAATGATTATGTTATTATGCATCAATCTGATGTTTTAGCAATATTATAGCAAATAAAATACTCATTTAGATAAAGAATTTAAGAATCAAATAAAAACTTATAACAATGGCAAAAGAAATTAAATTTGACGTAGATGCCCGTAACGAGCTTAAAAAGGGTATTGATGCTTTAGCAGATGCAGTAAAAGTAACATTGGGTCCGAAAGGGAGGAATGTTATTATTGATAAAAAATTTGGCGCACCTCAGATCACCAAAGATGGTGTTACAGTTGCCAAAGAAATTGAACTGAAGGATAATTTTCAGAATATGGGTGCCCAGATGGTAAAGGAAGTTGCCTCAAAGACTGCTGATGATGCAGGTGACGGCACAACAACAGCAACCATTCTTGCTCAATCTATTATCGAAGTAGGAATGAAAAATGTTACAGCCGGCGCAAACCCGATGGATCTTAAAAGAGGAATTGATCTGGCAGTAAAAACTGTAGTTAAAAACCTGCATGATCAGACTGAAATTATTGGGGATAAAATTGAGAAAATCGAGCAGGTTGCAAGAAATTCTGCAAATGACGATCCTGCTATCGGTAAACTGATAGCCGAAGCAATGGAGAAAGTAAAAAAAGAGGGAGTTATAACAGTAGAGGAAGCAAAAGGCACTGAAACTTCAGTTGAAGTTGTAGAAGGAATGCAGTTTGACAGGGGTTATATTTCTCCATATTTTATTACCGATTCAGATAAAATGGAAGCCACACTGGAAAAACCGTATATTCTTCTCCACGATAAGAAGATCTCAACGATGAAAGATCTTCTTCCTATTCTTGAATCCACTTCACAGGCAGGTCGTCCATTACTTATTATCGCTGAAGATATTGATGGTGAAGCATTGGCTACTCTGGTAGTTAATAAACTTCGCGGATCGCTGAAGATCGCAGCTGTTAAAGCTCCCGGATTTGGTGACAGAAGAAAGGAAATGCTGGAAGATATTGCTGTTCTGACCGGTGCTACTGTTGTATCTGAAGAAAAAGGATTGAAACTGGATGGAACATCACTTGATATGTTAGGTGAATGTAATAAAGTAACTGTCGATAAAGAAAACACTACGATTGTAAGCGGTTCAGGTGATGTGAAAATGATCGGGGCAAGAGTAAATCAAATTAAGAAACAGATAGAAACAACTACTTCAGATTATGATAAAGAAAAGCTGCAGGAAAGGCTGGCTAAACTTTCAGGTGGAGTAGCAGTTCTTTACATCGGCGCCGCCTCAGAAATGGAAATGAAAGAAAAAAAGGATCGTGTTGATGATGCACTTAACGCGACACGTGCCGCAATTGAAGAGGGAATTATTCCGGGTGGAGGAGTTGCATTTCTGCGCACCATTGAAGTACTTAATAAAACAAAAGGTGCTAACGAGGATCAAAATACCGGAATTGCAATTATAAAGCGTGCTCTTGAAGAGCCGATCCGTCAAATTGCTGAGAATTCCGGAGTTGAAGGTTCAGTTGTTGTTCAGCAAGTGAAAGAAGGGAAAGGGGACTTTGGCTATAACGCTCAGACTAATAAATATGAAAATCTGTATCAAGCAGGTGTTATTGATCCTACTAAAGTTACGCGTATTGCTCTTGAAAACGCTGCGTCTATTGCAGGAATGTTTCTCATTACAGAATGTGTTCTGGCTGATGAGAAGGAAGATGAACCGGCTATGCCGGTTGGTGCTCCCGGAATGGGTGGCATGGGTGGAATGATGTAATAAACAAACACTCCATAATAATCTCAAAACCTCCGTCGAATACCGTCGGGGGTTTTTTTAGTGAGACTTTTTTTACAAGCCGCAGGCGCAGTAAAAAAAAATAGTCGAACTAATCCCGATGGCGAAGCCAATCGGGATCTGTCCTGTATAATACCATAACAACCCACATGCACAATAAAAAGTTAAAGAAGTTCAACTGATGAAACTGAGTTTATGTTTTTTCACAATATCAGGAGTTAAAAAATATTAACAACATGGGTAATTTAGTAAGCAATTGGAAAGAAGTTATAACTTTAGGCACTGAGTAGTTACAATCGTTATAATTCACTTTAAATTTTACGTCATGAAAAAAACTGCTGCATTACTCTTTTTGCTTTTTAGTTTTCTGACGGTTCAGGGACAGGATCAGGAGACACCTAAACCTGTTGCTCCTTATAGTCAATCAGTAATGACAAAATCCGGGATATTATTTGTTTCGGGTCAGATACCTATAAACCCTGAGACCAACATGCTTGTTAGAGATGATATAAAAACTGCTACCGGGCAGGTAATGAAAAATATCGGGGCTATTCTGAAGAAAAACGGGATGGATTATTCGAACATTGTAAAATGTACTATTTTCCTGACAGATATAAATGATTATGGTGCTGTAAATAAGGTTTATGCCAGTTTCTTTAAGGGGCAATACCCTGCCAGGGAAGCCATAGAGGTAGTGAACCTGCCGCTGGGCGCTCTTATTGAAATTTCCGCTATTGCATCGGAGTAGATACTCTGGTATTAAAATATTGCAATCTAACGTTTGAAAAGTTAAATTTGCACGAATAATTTTCCGGGGCTGTTAGCTCAGCTCCGAAAAACTTGCGATCTTTGATCGCGTTCGTTTTTCGAGAGTCCTCGAAACAGTGACGGAATCACAGATTTCGACTGTTTCGGGATGGGTTTAGTCCGCCAGCTGGCGGATGACAGGCGGGTTGGTTTTGATTAGGAGACAGCTTGAAATAGATGGGACATTAGCTCAGTTGGTTTAGAGTACTTGCTTGACAG
>JAUVHQ010000119.1 GCA_030593185.1 Bacteroidota bacterium | reverse complement strand
GGCCTGTATCTACTAATCCAAACAGCCTTTTTCCCTGTCGTAAAGTAAACATCCTTCCAACTGTGCCCCAGAAACCAAGCAAGGCAATAATATTCAGTGGACCCATCATAACAAAAATAAAGAATATCAGCCATTTTGAGTCATATATCTCAAACCCTAATCTCAATAACACTGTAAAAACAGCAACAGTAACAAGATTTATCACAGAAAGTGTACTGAAAGATACCCTGGTTTGAATTTTCGAATAAAGGGTTGTTAAAATAATACCGGCAAGTCCGGAAATCGTAAAAGCTTTAGGTATCATTCCCTCATCAAAAGTATCGAGGAAAAGAGTATGAGCTCCAATATCAAAAGCACCATAAAATATTCCGAGAAAAATTGATTGGGAGAGTAAGATCAGAACCAGTTTTCTCTCCTCAACTTCAACATTCAATGCTTTATAAAAACCTTCTATCATTCCTGTATTTTGAAAAAAATCATCAGCCAATCAGATATAAGTGAATAAATATAGCATATAATTTCAAACTGTTCCAAAATTTTATCTCAATTTATCTGATTGCACGAAAAAACTATCATGATATTTATGAAATGTACCCGATTTTCTGCAATAATTACCAAGTTCTGATTTTTTATTTATCATTTTTTTGTAAATATTTTAATTAATCTATTATATTTATAAAATGTTTGACTTTGGTGATAAAGTTGATAAAGTAACCAACAAAAGGCGGGAAATAGTTTTCATTATTCTTGCAGGTTTTTTTTTAGGTACGCTTGCCATTCTGAATATACTGGGAATATCCAGGCAAATTGATCTTTCATTTACAATTTTCGACAGAACCATCCCTTTTATTGTTTTCATCGGGGTTTTACCTTATCCAATCACTTTCCTTTGTACGGATTTTATTAGCGAACTGTACGGTAAAAAACGTGCTACCATGGTTGTGTGGGTTGGATTACTATTAAATATCTGGGTGCTGTTTTTTATGTGGCTGGGGGGTGTACTACCACCACATCCTGAATTATTGGAAGGAGGACTACCTGCTCTTGATGATCCTAACCATACATTTTTTCAAATAAGAAAATGGACCTTTGGAGCCACAATTGCTTCAATGATCGCTTATTTAACAGCACAGTTTATTGATGTACATGTCTTTCATGCTCTCAGAAAGTTTACCAAAGGAAAAATGCTATGGTTAAGGAATAACGGATCAACTCTTACCAGTCAAATGGTTGATTCAATTGCAGTTATTACTATTACATACTTGTGGGCCAGTGATGCAATAATGATCAAAATGGGTGAAACTGTTGTACACGGGTTGATTATTCTCATCCTCTCTAACTATGTATTTAAAATGGTTGCTGCTCTGCTTGATACAATCCCATTTTATATTGGTACAAAATGGCTCTCAAAATATTTGAAACTTGATCCTACCAAAGAATTCAAGGAAAGGGAAAAATTATCTGAGTAGGGACATTCGCCAATAATATAAGCTACTACTAATCAGTCAACCGTCTTCAGTCGGCAGTCTTCAGTCAGCAGTCTAAAGTATATCATTTAATTTCTTCCCATCATTCCATTATTCCATCATTCCATTATTCCCTTCCCGTCAGGTCAGGCGGGCATTATTCAATTTGTCTTTAAGCGTTTCTTTTAGCGAATTTCCCTGAGTAGTTTAACAACAGATGAAATTTTAAGGTTTATTGCTCCAACCGTATGGTGTGCCATTTTATAGTATTTTTCTCTTTCTTTCAATGTAATTGCAATATAGTTTCTGAGTTTATTCCCGGGAATTTCTTTTAAAAGAGGTCTGTTATCAGGTGATTTGAGAAGCCGTGAGTGTAATGCTCCAACCGGCATTTGCAGATAAATGGTAATCCCATTTTCATTCATCATGGACATATTGTTTAAAAAGCATGGTGTACCGCCGCCACAACTTAAAACAAAATTATCTTTTTCAATAATTTCCTTTAACACGCGGTGTTCGGTTTGGCGAAAATAATCTTCTCCCTCATTATTGAAGATGTCATTAACTGTCCTGCCCTCTCTTGTCTGGATGTATTTATCCAGGTCGATAAAATTCAATCCTGCCACTGAAGAGAGCTTTCTCCCTACAGTAGATTTTCCACTTCCCATAAAACCAATTAAAAAAACTCTCAAAATATATAGTATTAAATCCCAAGGCAAGCCCTATATCCAAAATTCCGATGTGCTCCGTCGCTGAAGCTTTGGAGCATAAGCGACAACCATCGGGGAATTAACCACTTCCTTTTCGTCCGCCGACTTCGTCGGTCGAAGTCCGAAGCGGAACGCGAAGGAGGATCAAACAGAATTATATTTCAAGTCGCATTTGCCCTGAATCATTGTTTTGGTTACTGGTAACAGGTACAGATTTGTCTTCTTCATCAATTTGCTCCCCTGAATCAATTTTACTTTCGTTTTTAACTACAGGTTCTATTTCATTGATGTTTTCAACATAAAAATTGGACAATCTTTTCCCTTTGGCTTTATAACTTTTAACACTAATAAATTCAGCTACTTCTATAATCTCATTGTCCTTGTTTTTATTCTTTCCCCCGAATTCAATTTCAAAACGGGGATATTCAACCTCAGTAACACTTATTAGTTTAGTTTCGTGATTCTCATTCAAAAAATCAACTAACTTTGTAACAGGGTCAATAATAAACCTTTTAACATAGTAAAATTCCTGCTCAGCATCCCAGTAAATAACAGAGAATATTTTCTGAGGTTTAAACTTTTCGAACAGCAAAACATCATCCTCAAAATGGTTATTCAAATCATAGGAAGCTAAGCGATACATCCCACTCCTGGTCATTACTAAAATTTTGTTATCGTTACTGAATTCTCCTAAAAACCTCCCATAACCTTCAGCATTCAAACGGTTAACCTCCTCATCATACCAGATTTTACGACCCCCCAGGGTAGATTCCCCTTTTTCTTTCATTAATATTTTATGAACCGCATGTTTTGTAAGAATATTGCCTATTGAACCCGTCCCCTTAATTGCCAATTCACTAAAATCAAATTCAATAACAGTTTTTTTCAGGCGTGGTTTCGGTTTAAGGGAAACTTTAATAACCTCCGCTTCTCCATTAGGATTTGAACTAAAGTAGAGTAATTTTGAATTAGGTGTCCCTTTGGTAATATGATATTCCTTATCACGGGTAACAGATGTTATAGCACATCGTTTTATCATTGTATTCCCCATCCTTCCATCCCTGTAAACTACGTTGAATATCCCGCGTTTGTCATTCTTTTTATAGATTGCAACATGAATAATATCTTTCCCTACAAATTTTTTATCCTCAACCTTTGAAACAATATAAGCTCCATCCCCACGGAAAATAATGATATCGTCAATATCAGAGCAATCGCAAACAAATTCATCCTTTTTCAATCCTGTGCCAATAAAACCTTCTTTACGGTTAACAAATAATTTAGCATTAGATGCTGCAACTTTCGCGGCAACAATTGTATCAAAATTCCTGATCTCTGTCTTTCTCTCTTTCCCCTTGCCGTACTTTTTCTTTATCTGTTTGAAATAATTAATGGTGAAAGGGATAATATTTGCAAGATGATTTTTTACTTCATCAATTTCTGCCTCAAGTCCTTTTATATATTCATCTGCCTTTTTTGAATCATATTTTGAAATTCTTTTAATTTTGATCTCTGTCAGATGAATAATATCGTCCCTGATAACTTCTCTTAAAAGGTATTTCTTAAAAGGTTCCAGTCCTTTGTCAATTGTCTTGATAATAGATTCCCAGGTTTCACAATCTTCTATATCAATATATATCCTGTTCTCAATAAAGATTTTTTCCAGTGAAGATAAATGCCAGGCATCTTCAAGTTCCTGTTTCCTTATTTCAAGTTCTTTTGTCAGCAGGTTAACAGTATTATTTGCAGAATACTTCAGCATTTCGTTAACCCCGGGGAAAACCGGTTTGTCATCCTTAATCACACAGGAGTTTGGTGAAATTGAAATTTCACAATCGGTAAAAGCATACAGGGCATCTATGGTTTTATCTGTTGATGTGCCAGCCGCCAGATAAACAATTATTTCTACTTTATCTGCTGTATTATCATCTATCTTTTTAATCTTTATTTTTCCCTTATCATTTGCTTTAAGAATAGAATCAATCAGTACTGTTGTCGTTTTTCCATAAGGCAGATCGGTAATAACCAAACTTTTATTATCCCGTTTGGTTATTCTTGTTCTCAACCGCACTACTCCTCCCCGTAAACCATCATTATATTTAGAAAAATCAGCCCATCCACCTGTTAAGAAGTCGGGAAATATTTTAAAAGGTTTCCTCTGAAGATAGTTAACAGAAGCATCAATAAGTTCATTAAAATTGTGAGGCAGTATTTTTGATGCTAAACCTACTGCAATTCCTTCAACACCTTGAGTAAGTAACAGGGGGAACTTCACCGGAAGCATTTTAGGCTCTTTGTTCCTGCCATCGTATGAATTTTTCCAATCTGTAATTTTTGGACTAAAAACTACATCCAGTGCAAATTTAGATAACCTTGCTTCGATATATCTTGGAGCGGCAGCGCTGTCACCTGTTAGTACATTACCCCAGTTTCCCTGGGCATCAATTAAAAGCTCTTTTTGTCCCAGTTGAACAAGAGCATCTCCAATGGATGCATCTCCATGAGGATGGAATTGCATAGTATGTCCGATAATATTTGCCACCTTATTGTACCTTCCATCATCCATCCGTTTCATTGCATGCAGGATCCGTCTCTGAACAGGCTTTAATCCATCGGAAATATAAGGCACAGCCCTTTCAAGAATTACATAAGAAGCATAGTCAAGGAACCAATCCTGGTACATCCCTGACAGGTTTGCCATTTTGTGAAGGTCTCCATTGGTTTGTATCCAGCCGGGTAGTTCTCCGTTTGACCTGCTCTTTTCACTCACATTATTATTATTACTTTCTTTCATAAGTTCATAGTCCATAAAAACAGGACCAAACTATTTATCATAAATGTCTCGTATAAAAGTCGTTTTAATGGCTTTAATACATTGTTATCTTCTGGCTTTTTTGTCTCCTTTTAATTGATTTAAGAACAAGGAACACCGATTAACGATTTTAGATTTATTTACGAATAAGGATTTTTTTATTGATTCTGATTTTTTTGAGCAGTTTCAATACTTTTTACAAAGATAGAAAACAGTTCGTCATTCTCTTTTTTGGCTTTTACAATTTTTGCTTCTGTTTTGTATAGGTTTGTTTTGTGGATTATTTTCAGACAGATAAATGTTTGTTCACATTATTAATAAATCTTTCTGTTTTTCCTGCTTGAAAATCACATAATTATAAACTCTCCTCCAATACCTCCTCTACTCTTAGGTTTTCAATGATAAAATCCTGTCTTTCGGGTGTATTTTTTCCCATATAAAATGAAAGGAATTCGGGAACAATATCTTCCTTCTTCAACCGGACAGGATCCAGGCGTATACTTTTCCCAATAAAATGTTTAAACTCATCAGGTGATATCTCTCCTAAACCTTTAAACCTGGTTATTTCAATTTTCCCATCAAGCTTTTTCAATGCTATTTCCTTTTCATCATTGCTGTATGCATAAATAGTCTCTTTTTTATTTCTTACCCTGAACAGGGGAGTTTGTAAAATATAAAGATGACCTCGTTTCACAAGATCGTGGAAAAACTGCAGAAAGAATGTTATAAGTAATAACCTGATGTGCATACCGTCAACATCTGCATCAGTGGCAATTACAACATTATTGTATCGAAGGTTTTCAAGACCATCTTCAATATTAAGCGCTGCCTGCAGAAGGTTAAATTCCTCATTCTCGTATACAATCTTTTTGGATAACCCAAATGTATTGAGAGGCTTCCCCTTAAGGCTGAAAACAGCTTGTGTTTCAACATTTCTCGATTTTGTAATAGACCCGCTTGCTGAGTCTCCCTCTGTAATAAAAATTGTGGTATTCAGCCTGCGGTCATCTTTCGAGTTATAATGGATCCTGCAATCTCTGAGTTTTTTATTATGAAGGTTAGCTTTTTTTGCACGTTCGCGGGCAAGTTTTTTCACACTTGAGATCGCTTTACGCTCTTTTTCCGAATCCAGGATTTTTTTCAGAAGGAGGTCTGCTATCTCAGGATGTTTATGAAGATAATTATCAAGATATGTTTTATTAAAGTCATTAATAAAATTCCTGACTGTAGGTCCATCAGGAGACATATTTTTGGATCCCAGCTTGGTCTTAGTTTGCGATTCAAAAACCGGCTCTTCAATTTTTACACTGAATGCTGCAATTATACTGGCACGAATATCTGACGGTTCGAAATCTTTCCTGTAAAATTCCCTGATAACTTTTACAAATGTCTCCTTGAAAGCCGAAAGGTGTGTCCCCCCTTGTATTGTATGCTGTCCGTTAACAAAAGCATGATATTCCTCACCATATTGATTCCCATGAGTAAATGCAACCTCTATATCGTTGTTTTTCAAATGAATAACAGGATAAATACCGGATGAACTCATGTTATTATTCAACAAATCGAGCAAGCCATTCTTTGAACGGATTTTTTCACCGTTGAAATTTATTGTAAGCCCGGTATTCAGGTAAACATAATTCCACATCATATTCTCAACATATTCCGAAGTATAATGATACTTCCCAAACATGCTGTTATC
>JAUVHQ010000126.1 GCA_030593185.1 Bacteroidota bacterium | reverse complement strand
TGACAGGATATCAGCCTGTTCTGCTCTTTTTATATAGGCGTTCTTTAACCTTGAGGAAATATCCCGTAGTTCAAGAATTGTTTCTTCCTCCGATTGAAGATCCAGGTTCACAAGAAAATCAAAATTCCGTTTTTTAAACCTCACAGATTGCAAATGGTTATTATAGATACGCAGAGTATCTTCAGAAATAACAATGTCAGAATAAATTGAAATATTCTTTGAATTCGGATACCTGATAACTCCTTTATTGACCATAGGAAATTTACTAAAGGTGGCAATCCCATAATGCTTGTTTTTATCAAACCTGTTGGCCCAGGCTATATTTGAATAAGGAGCTGATGACAGGTTCTTTTTCAATTCTTCTAAAGAGACACCCTTTTTGTTATCAATATACAACTCCTGCAGACAACATAAATCAGGCATTTTCTCCGATATCAGTTCAAGTATTCTTTCTCCTGCATTTTCATTTTTTGAATGATTGAAAATATTGAATAACCTGACATTATAAGATAAAAGGTTAATGCTGTTTTTATTCTCAATATCACTCCCTTCTGCAGCAATTATGGTTCCCATGGTTTCCTTATCCAAACTTTTCCCATGAAAACTAACTACCAGTTTTATATATCCCCATCCTATTGAAATAATGATCAAAGAGATCAAAAATTCCTTTTTTAACCTTACAAGCCATAGTATTATAAACAAAACATTAGCTAACAGCAAAAGGGGATAGATAAGACCAAAAAAAGCTGCAGGCCAAAAAACAGAAGGATTCACATATACCGATATGTATGACAACAATAAGCCGGCAGCAAAAATCAAATTTATAAACAGGACAATTCTGTGAAATGCCTTTTTCAAAAATCTAAAATTATTGGTTTATGCTATAACGAATATACGAATCAATTCTATTTTTCCTTTCCCATCTTAAACAGTATCTCTTTCTCTTTCTTAGTAAGACTTTCATAACCCCCTTTTGATATTTTATCAAGTATCCCGTCAACTTCTTTTTGTTTTTCAGCTTTTTGGCGGTTAAATTCCATATCAGTTTTAGGGCGCTTATATGTTACTTTCATTTTTTGTCTCGGTTTGAAAAAAACAACAATGTTGTCTATCAACCGGTTGATTCCCCGTGTTATATCTTTGCCTTTCTTAAATTGATAAGTAAACAGGTATCCAAGAAAAGCCCCCCCGATATGTGCAATCTTCCCACCGGTATTAGTTGAGAAATCGAACACAGATGTTAATAGAAAAACTCCGATAGCAAGGTATTTTATCTTAACCTGCCCAAAAAACATCATATGAACGGTATGATCAGGCACATAGAAAGAAACTGCAATAACTATAGCCATTACCGAGGCTGAAGCACCCAGCGCCAATGAGTTATGCAATACGGATTCAAATACCGGGAAAACATTAAATGACAATATATATAGAACAGCACCTGCCAGACCTCCTAAAATATAAACACCGGCTAGTTTTTTTTGTTCAAAATACTCCAGAAATATCTTTCCAAACCAATAAAACCAAAGTAGGTTGAATAAAATATGAATGAAATTCTCATGCAAAAACATATATGTGAAAACAGTCCACGGTTTCCTGATCAGCTCTGATAAATCAGCCGAAACAGCCAGCCATCTGAGGAAATTCATGGTATTGTCAGGGGAATTAAACAGATACAAAAAGATCTGCACAATTTTCACTGCCAGAAAAACACCTATATTCAGGTAAATAAATTTTGTAAGTATACTTCCCTGCCTGAACGAATCCCTAAACCCATCTATGATACTATTCATCCTTCCCAAATTGTATTTAGTAAAAAGTCTTCTTGTTTTTATTCCAATACTTAATCAGGATAAACCCGAATAACATACCACCAATATGGGCGAAGTGAGCAATATTGCTGCCGGGTTGTGAAAATGCAAGGTATATTTCAAGGACTCCGTATCCAATAACAAAATATTTTGCTTTGATAGGGATTGGTGGAAAAAGCAGCATTAAACGTGTATTAGGAAATAACATACCAAAACCCAGCAATACACCAAACACAGCACCGGAAGCTCCAACTGTAGGAGTATTCAGTATTATATTCATTTTCCCCAGCAAAGGGTGCACGAAGTTTTTTCCCTGTTCAAAAGCCCGGGCACCCTCCTGGTAAACAGTCTGAATTTGTTCCGGGGTCATTTGTGCTTTCAAAGAAGAGATCTCTACCCAATGAACAAAACTATGCAAAGCTGCAGCTCCAAGACCGGTAACAAAAAAATAAATAAAAAACCGTTTTGAACCCCATACTCCCTCAAGGATACGGCCAAACATCCATAAAGCAAACATGTTGAAAAACAAATGTGTTAAACCACCATGCATGAACATATGGGTAATATACTGGAAGGGTTTGAAGTGTTCCGATTCAAAATAATAGAGTCCGAGCACCTGTGTCAGGCTTACCCTGAAAGTAGATTTTACCACAAAATCAATTACTAATAGGATTACATTCAGTAGTATAAGGTTTTTTACTACCGGTGGTGTACTTTTTATTCCTGAAGATCCAAAATTATACATTTTTATTGATCTGTTTTGAATTTTTTATTCTGCAATAGCCGGGCCAAAGATAAAAAATCCTGTTATTTGATTTTACCGGGACATAATGTCATGCAATAGAAATTTGTTTATTTATTATTTTCTCTCTTGCAGACTGAAGACTGCTGACTGTGGACTGTTGACTGCCGACTAATCACCTAAACCTTTTCTCCAATTCTTCAATCGGCATCAGATAGATCACTGTTTTTCCTGTTGGTGAATAATTTGGTGATTTACATGCAAACAGTGAATCTATCAATTCTCTCATTTCATCAACAGACAATTGTTTGCCATATGATATAGCTGAAGCACGTGCCATTGACCTGGCAATTTTTTCCTTCACACCTGTTTCAATATCCTTCTCCGTGCTTTTATAATCTTCAAGAAAGATTTCAATGATCTCTTTCGGATCGTCATTTCCTGCATGTGAAGGCAACCCGTTTATTACTAATGAATTACCCCCCAGTTTCCTGATATCAAATCCAAGCTGGTTCAGGTCATCCAGTATTTTTTCAATAAGCACATAGTCTGATGACTCTACTTCAATTGTCTGTGGATAAAGTTCTTTCTGAGCATTTCCCAATTCATTTTTAAGCGAATACAGGTAATGTTCATATAATATTCTTTCATGAGCTCTTTTCTGGTCAATCACCATTAGTCCCGACTTAACTTTACAGAATACATATTTGCTTTTCACCTGGAAAAAAACCTGTTCAGTTATGCCCCTGACTCCCTCAATTGTTTGCTGATCATTATATCCGGGGATATTCCCCTGATTCGTACTTTTATCATCCTTTTCAAAGCTGGAATACAATTTTTCCCAGTTACGAACATCCTGTTTCTCCTTAAAACTTCCTGTCTGCACACTCCCAAAACCTTTTTCATCTTTACCAAAAGGGTTGAAAGCCGGATCTGTTTTTATCGATGGTGAAACAATATCTCCATCCTTTTTTCTTAAAGGGATATCAATTGAACCCCGGGTGTCAAAATCAAGAGATGGAATAATATTAAACTTACCCAATGCCTCTTTTATCGATGCATGTATTATCTGCCAGCAGGATCGTTCATCCTCAAACTTAATTTCGGTTTTAGTAGGATGAATATTTATATCTATTGTACGTGGATCTGCAGACATGTAAATAAAATATGAGGGAAAAGTTTCCGGGGGCAGGATCCCTTCATAAGCATCCATAACCGCATGATGGAAATAGGGATGCCGCATATAGCGTTTATTAATGAAAAAAAACTGTTCACCGAAGGTTTTCCTGGCATTCTCAGGTTTGCCAATAAAACCGGATATTTTTAAAACACTCGTTTCTGTATCCAGCGGAATAAGATTCTGATCAATTGACCGGCTGAAAATGCCAATGACCCTTTGCCTGAGATTTCCGGGCACAAGATGATAAATCTCAGAACCATTATGGTGCATAATAAATTGGATACCAGGATGTGAAAGAGCTACTCTTTGTAACTCAACAATAATATGTTTAAGCTCGGTCTGGTTTGATTTGAGAAATTTCCGTCTGGCCGGGATATTATAAAACAGGTTTTTTATTGCAAAGTTACTACCCGCGGGACAGCTTACCGGTTCCTGTGTTTCAACTTTTGATCCGTTAATACAGAGACGGGTTCCCAATTCATCTTCCTGCCTCCTGGTTTTCAACTCAACCTGCGATACTGCTCCAATTGAAGCAAGAGCTTCACCCCGAAACCCCATGGTCATTATAGCAAACAGATCATCTGCTTTGCTGATCTTCGAAGTTGCATGACGTTCAAATGCCATCCGGGCATCTGTTTCTGACATACCACAACCATTATCAATAATCTGTACAAGCGTTCTGCCGGCATCTTTAATAATAATCTTAATTTCTGTACTGCCACAATCTATTGCATTTTCAATCAATTCCTTAACCAGGGAAGCGGGGCGTTGGATCACTTCACCGGCAGCTATCTGATTAGCAACTGAATCGGGTAATAAATGTATAAGGTCGGACATATAGTTTCCGGAGTATTAAAAGAAGAACAAAAAATAGGAAATAAAAAAGAGCACCACAAGAATTATTATCAGCCGGATATTCGATTGTTTCTGTGTCTTTCTTTTTTTCCAGTTGAAATAATTACTCATCTGCCCTTTCCTGATAGTAGGACGGTAGGCTTCTCCTTCTTTAACTCCCATTTCCCGTTCGATACTTCGTATCCGCTCCTCCAGATTCTCTTTCCGTTGATCATAGTATCGTGGAATGAAGTTAAATTTCTTATTTTTATTTATTTTGAAAAAACTTGGAAGAGCCATTCTGCTTGTTATTTTTGCACAAAGTTACCGATAATTTTTGTTGGCAGAAAAAAAAAATATAATACCTTTGCGAACCGAACTTTTTAAAAGTTCATCCGGTCCGTTCGTCTAGGGGTTAGGACGCCAGGTTTTCATCCTGGTAACAGGGGTTCGATTCCCCTACGGACTACGTAAAAACAATAAAGAGAGTTGATTCAGCTCTCTTTTTTTATTTTACCAGGTTATGAAGGAATCGAACCCCGCCTGCACTCACCCACCCTTCAGGCTGGCTCCTCCTCTGGCCGCCATAGGCTTGCCGACGGTGGCCCTAAAATTGTCCACCCACCTGCGTCACACTTCGGCGGACAACCAGGACAATTTCTTAACGGTCGGCCCTCCTACGGACTACTACGGCTCAATACTCTGAGTCGTTTTTTTTATTATAATAATTTGCCTCATCCCTCACCCTCCACAATTTTTATCTCCTCCTCTGTCAATCCATACAATTTATAAAGGGGTTGCAACCCCTTGTTGTTGATATTGGGCAGTTTATGCTTTTTCTCTTTTTTTCCTCCATTCATTTTCAGAAAAAGGTGGAGGGACCAATTCTTCCGGATTCTTTTGTTCAAGAGAAAGTGCCCCGGTTGAACAGGAAGTGACACAGAGACCGCATCCAAAGCAAAAAGAAGTATCAACTATACAAATATCGTCGATAATTTGCAGGGCATTGAACAGGCATCGATCAATACATGTTTCACATGCATTACACAAGTTTTCATCAACAACTGAATAAAAGTCAGATCGGGCTATTGAATTAAGACTGCCATATTCAACCATTCCCCGAAGCACTCCACATGAACAGGCACAGCAGTTGCAAATATAATTTACCTCTTTCTGTGTATTGCTTGTCGAATGTACCAGCCCTTCCCTATCAGCTTCAGCCAGGATATCCAATGCTTCTTCTTTGGAGATTGACCTGATATCATCTGTACGGTCAAATGCACCCGGTCTGGCAGAAAACACCAGGCAATTTTCAACCGGATGGTCGCAACCCTGACCGATCAGTTTTTTCTGGACCCTGCATATACAATTCAAAACACCCCAGGATTTGGCATCATCAAGATATATAGAGGCTTTTTCATATGGAATAACATCTATATTTACCGGGATTGTCTTTTCAATGGGAATTATCCTGTGGACTGAAGGATCAACTATCATTGTCTTATAAAAGCCTTCCTTATAATAAGCCTCGAAAAGTTCTGCAAACTCCTTATCTATTTTAGCATTCTGGCGTTCGTAAAAACCAACAATAAAAGGGATCATGCAAAATGTAAAACCCTTGCCCGTCTCTCTTTTTAGCTCAATAAGCCCCTTTTTAACCATCCCTATTAACAGTAATTTAACTTCAGATTCACCGGCATTGTTCTTCTCTGCAACTGTTTTGATGGATTGATATTCCAGGCTTAAGGTAGAAGCCATCTTTGCCTCTTCCGGGGTAAAAAGTTTTGCCAGTATTTTTAACTCCACTCCGCTTTTGGTTTTTGGAAATCGGTTTGGTATCTGATCCAGGCGATCGGCAAGTTTTTGATATATCTTATTCATCCGTTTAAATCTTTTATGTTAGTGACAAGGTTACTTGTATTTTCTACCTTTTTACAAGTTCTGTGGTAT
>JAUVHQ010000407.1 GCA_030593185.1 Bacteroidota bacterium | reverse complement strand
AAAGGAGAAATCCCCTCTTACCGGATTGCCGAAAATGATCGTTTTTACGCTTTCCTCGATATTTACCCACTTGCGAAAGGACATACATTGATTGTTCCCAAAAAGGAAGTCGACTATTTGTTTGATCTGGAAGATGAACTGCTTGCCGGAATGAATGTTTTTGCAAAAAAAGTTGCAAGGGCAATTGAAAAAGTGGTTACATGTAAACGAATTGGCGTAGCAGTACTGGGGCTTGAGGTTCCTCATGCTCACATACATCTGATCCCTATTAATTCAGAGGCAGATATCAGCTTCTCCCGACCAAAACTAAAATTCAGCGAGGCGGAATTTATTGAACTTGCTGAGAAAATAAGCAGGGAAGTGAAATTATAAGAATCTTCGAAGGCACGAAAATTGCATTACCATCAAATTGTTAATTAGTGTATGTCCATAAAGTCGGCAGTCAACAGTCCACAGTCGGCAAGAAAGTAAATAATAATCAAGCAATTATAACACAATGGCAACTGGATTTAGAAACTTAACTGTATATAAAAAAGCCTTTGCTCTTGCAATAGATATTTATCAAGTTAGCAAGAAATTTCCTAAAGATGAACTTTACTCTTTGACCACTCAGATAAGAAAATCCTCAAGATATAAATAGCCCGGTCTTCAGATTGCCGACTGCCGACTGAAGATTGACGACTTAAAAATGCAAAGTATAATGAGATTAACCATTTTAGGCATTCCAAATTTAAGACACTGAATAGTTACCCATATTTATTCCCGGATGAAAAGATTGTTAATTATTTCCTGTTTGATATTGAACATATCATATTTATTTGCTCAGGTTCATACTATTAGTGGTTTTGTAGAAGATGCAAGATCGGGGGAAAAACTGATAAGTGCCAATATTTATGATTCAAAAACCTTAAAAGGAACAATTTCGAATAATTACGGATTTTACAGTTTAACACTTCCCGAAGGCGAAATTGAGTTGATATATTCATTTATTGGTTATACGCCAGTCAAAAAACAAATAAATCTTGTAAAAGACACAATAATTAATATTTCATTAGAGCCATCAGTTGAAATACAAGAAGTTACTATAACAGATAACAGGGTGCTGTCAAAAGTAAGAAGCACACAAATGAGCCGGATAGAAATTCCAGTTGAAACAATTAAAAACCTTCCTGTTTTACTTGGTGAAGTAGATATTATTAAAACTATTCAATTATTGCCCGGGGTTCAATCAGGAAGTGAAGGTGCAAGTGGTTTGTATGTGAGAGGAGGAGGCCCTGACCAAAATCTTATATTATTAGATGGTGTTCCTGTTTATAATGTAAATCACCTTTTTGGTTTTTTTTCCGTTTTTAATGCTGATGCTATAAATACTGTTAGTCTTACTAAAGGTGGTTTTCCTGCACGCTATGGCGGCAGGTTATCATCTGTTCTTGATATCAGAATGAAAGAGGGTAATACAAAAGAGATAAAAGGTGAAGGTTCTGTTGGTATCATTTCTTCAAAACTTGCTATTGAAGGACCTATTATTAAAGATAAAACATCGTTTATTGTATCCGGACGCAGAACATATATTGATATCTTATCATATCCGATACAATATTTTATAGCAAAATCAGATGATATTGATAAATTAAGAGCAGGATATTATTTCTATGATG
>JAUVHQ010000162.1 GCA_030593185.1 Bacteroidota bacterium | reverse complement strand
TTCCAGGCCATTTAAAATATCAGTTGAATCAGTAAGTACAGTAAGAAGAACCACAGGAATTAGTCTGAGTATTTCATCAGCTTTTATTTTTCTACATAACTCATACCCGTCCATTTCAGGCATTATGATATCGGTAATTATTATAATTGGTAAATACTTTTTCGTCAGGTCAAATGCCTCCTTACCATTTATTCCATGAGCAACCTCATACCCGAAACCATTAAGGAGGTATTTCAGCTTTTCCGCTTGTGTCGGGCTGTCTTCTGCAATTACGATCAGGTTGTTGTTTGTTTCTCTAGTCATATTATGTTCTTTTTAACTCAAATGCTTCGGATTCATAATTGTTACGAGTTACGGGTTACGAGTTCATACCTCTTTGCTCTTCTCCTTCCTCCTTCTGCCTTCTGCCTTTTGCCTTCAAATATACTCACTCAATGTTGATAATAGTTCTTCCATATTGATCGGTTTTACTACAATATCATCACAACCTGCCAGACGGCTTTCTTCCTGTTCTTCTTCCCTGGCATAAGCTGTAACAGCCACAACCGGTAACTCTTTTTTAAACTTTTTTATCTTTTTTGTAGCTATTAGACCATTCATTTTGGGCATTTTTATATCCATAATAACAAGATCAAAGCTTTTTGATTTGCAGGCTTCAACAGCATCTTCTCCATTTGTTACCCATGTAATATTTGCTTTTTTCTTCTGCAGAATAATCTCAATCAGTCTGAAATTACTTTCCTCATCCTCAGCTACAAGAATTGATTTATCGTCCCAATTATATAATCCAACGCTTTTCTTTACTTTTTTTTCAGGTCCGGTTTTGGTTTTCGGCATTTCAACTTTACCAGTTGGTATAGTAAAATAAAAAGTTGAACCTTTTCCCGGGGTTGATTCAACCCACATCTCTCCACCCAATATTTTTACAAGTTTTTTTGATATAGCCAGTCCCAGTCCTGTACCCCTGTACAATTTAGTTTTGTCATCTTCAATCTTTGTGAACCTGTCAAAGATCATCTTTTGTCCTTTTTCAGATATCCCTATTCCGGTATCTTTAACGTAAAACTGAATAAACTTATCATTTTTCCGATCTTTTTTGGTTTGTACAGAACAGCCAATTTCAATATAACCCGATTCAGTATATTTCAGGGCATTACCAATCAGATTGGAAAGAACCTGTCGTAACCTCACCGGGTCGGTATATATTAACAATTCTTCTATCTGTATCTCTGTTTTCAGACGGATATCTATTTCTTTCCCCATTCCGGTTTTTTGATTATTGAATACATCAACCAGATTTTCAAGTACCTGACCAACCCGGCATTCTTTCATAAATATCTTTAATTGATCAGATTCCATTTTTGACAGGTCAAGGATATCATCAATAAGGTGTAATAGTTGGTTTGTATTTTCCTGGATAATGGGGATAAATCTCTCTTTCTCCTCATCAGGTATATCATCATTTCCAAACATTTCGCTGAAACCTACAATCGCGTTCAGGGGAGTTCTAATCTCATGTGACATATTTGAAAGAAAGGAAGATTTGAGCCTGTCAGATTCTTCTGCTTTTTCTTTAGCCTTAACGATCTCATTTTGAGCCTCTTTCCGTTTGATATATTTTGCTAGGCTATTTGCAATTCCCTGAAGGAGATGAATTTCTTCTTCCAGAAAAGGCCCGTAATAAGAATCTGGTTTTTTCTCAAGGTAACAAACTTCTATCTTACCTGTTACTTTATTATCTACTACCAGATAAGTTTCAATTATCCATTTCGTCTCTTTGAAATTCCTGGTTTTAAAAATGTCTTTATCATGCGTTATTTTAACGCCGGTTATCCCCGGATACTGCCAGCTTTTTTGGATAATATCCAACGTTTCTCCAAATACTTCATCAATAGTAATACCCGGTAAAATTGTTAACTCATCAATGCCGTAAAGGCAATTGAGTTCCTTAACTCTTTCGTTAAGATCATGGGACTTTATCTCAAGTGCAATTCTTGCTTTCTTATGCTCCTTTTCAAGTTCAATATCATGCAGGGCAAACGCAATATCACCTGCAACTTCGGTAAACAGTGATTGTTCTTCATTATCTGCAGGAAACTCTTTAATTAATGATACTGATAAAAACCCATAGAGTTTCTTCTTATGCTTTAGTCTGATACTCATTTTTCCACAATCTGTATTTTTTCCAAGAAGTGGGCAGCCTTTACAAACAAATCCCGGATCTTCGATCATAATAACCCCGGACTTTTTCAATGCCCTCTTGCAACATTCAACTAATTTTCCTTCTTTCAGCAGTTTTTTCATAGGAATAAGATCATCACCTATTCCGGATTCTGCAAAAGAGACAAATTTCTCATCTTTCCCGTATAAAGCAATCCATGCACTTTCATATCCGCGATCCTCTGTAAGAAGTTCGCATGCACGTTGGATCAGGTGATTTGGATTGTTTTCTGTTATAATAAGCTGGTTAACATTGCGTATAGCTCTTAAGATACCATTAAGATGACTTAATTGCCTGGTCCTTTCCTTAACCTTTTCTTCAAGTTGAAGGTTTATTTTCTTTAGTTCATTATGGGCAGTATCCAGTTTTTTATTTACCTCGTTTAGCTCAATATTTTTCTGCCTGAAATTTTCGAACAAAGATATCAGGAGATCAAGTATCTGTAAACGATTCGAGGTAATACGGTGTTTTTTACCTGCAAAGAATATATCCAGTCCCATCTCAGATAACTGATCTTTCCGTAATTCCTGGTTGATAATAATGCTTCTAACACGTGAAAGCAGGTCTTTATCTATGTATGGTTTAGTAATAAAATTATCGGCTTTGCTTTCAAGACCTTTAATAATATCCGACGGATCAGAAAGTGTGGTTAAAAGCATAACCGGTATATTTTCAAGGTCAGTATCAGTTTTAATCTTTTTGCATAACTCATACCCATCCATTACCGGCATCAGGACATCACTTATCAGTAAAAGCGGTTTTTCTTTTTTTACCAGGGAAAAAGCTTCCTTGCCATTTTTACCATGTAACACCTTGTATCCGGCATTTTCGAGAGTGTATTTCAGTTGCTCCGCCTGGGTCAGACTGTCTTCGGCAATTACGATCAGATAGTTTGTTTCTTTAGCCATGTTATGTTCTTTTTAACTTAAATGCTTCGGGCTCAAAATTGTTACGTGTTATCCACCTTCATTATCACTACGGCTGACGAAGCGGGTTATGAGGGGCTACTTCTTACTTCCTACTGCCTGGCTGCTTCTTTTCACTATTTGTTCAATTGTTCCGGCTATTTGCTCCGGGGACAGAATATATTTTGCAGCCCCGAGTTTTACAGCAGTCCCCGGCATGCCATAAATAACCGAACTTTCTTCACTTTGCGCAATAGTTATAGCCCCATGGTCTTTCATCATTTTTAGCTCATAAGCACCATCTTTCCCCATACCGGTTAACAATACACCAATCGCATTTTCTCTGAAGACTTCGGCAACGGAACGGAAAAGATAAGATACTGAAGGGCAGAGATTATTTTCCGACTCATCTTTTCTCAGTACCAGTTTCCCGCTTTTTGTAATTCCCATATGAAATCCATTTGGGGCAACATAGACATTTCCTTGTTTGGGATTCTCATTATTGGTAGCAATGTGAACAGGAAGATCCGTAGTATCGTTAAGCCACTCAGCAAAGCCTTTTAAAAATCCTTTTGCAATATGCTGGACAATTAATATGGGAATCGGCAGATTTTTTGGAAGGAGGGAGAGAATTCGTTGAAGGGCGGGCGGGCCGCCTGTAGATGCACCAATGGCAACAAGTTTTATTTCTGCCTTTAGATGTTTTGTTTTTAGTACAGAGGGTGGAAGTATAACTTTTTGAGGCTTCCTTCGGGCTCTGGCCCATCTTCTTACCACTTTAACCTTTGACATAAGTTTCACTGTTTGAACCAGTTCCAATGCCATACGATGATGGTCAGGATGACCAATACCCCTGGGTTTTTCAAGCATCGCAAGGGCTCCGGCTTCTGTGGCTTGATACGTTGCCTTGACGTCGGATGGCGACCAGGATGCAGTTACAATTAGTATGGGAACAGGATTTGTTTCCATAATAATCCTGGTCGCTTCCAGTCCGTCCATTTCAGGCATATCTATATCCATTGTGATGATATCGGGCTTATTGCGTTCCAGAAATTTAATTGCCCGTTTGCCCGTATAAGCTGTACCGATTATCTCGATCTCCGGATCTGAGTTAAGAATATAGATCATAAGATCCTGAACGGACGGTGAATCTTCAACGATTAAGACTTTGATTCTTTTCTTTTCCATGTGGTTGTTGATTAAATATTAAATATTTTGACCAGTAACTCATCACCCATTACTTATTACTATTCACACAAGTTTACTCACCACACTCAGTAGATTTTGTGGGGTAAAGGTGCTTTTCTCAATATAGGCATTGGCACCTACCTCCATGCCATGTTCCCTGTCCTCGCGCGATTTAAGTGCTGTTACCAGTACAACAGGCAATTCACCCAGTTTTTTATCAGCACGGATCTTTGAAGTAAGTTCGAAACCATCCAAACGGGGCATATCAATATCCGATACAAGTATATCAAAGTCTCCTTCTCTCAGGAAGGAAAAAGCTTCTGCCCCGTCAACTGCAGTTTTGACAAAGAATCCTGCTGATTCCAGAATATCTTTAAGCAACATTCTTGCCGTGATTGAATCTTCTGCAACCAAAACAGATTTTTGTCTTGCTTCTTCTTCTCTTTCTTCCTCCCCGGCTCTTTCAATGAAAGTAGTCTCTTTAACAGCCGATTTAAGCAAGTCGGATGCATTCAGAACAGGAACCACCTTGCCTGATCCCAGTACTGTGGCTCCTCCGATATTCCGGACACGGGGAAGGAGATTACTAAGATGCTTGACCAGAACTTCCTGCTCTTTCAAGATCTCATCTACACCAAAGGCAATTCTGTTATCCCCGGCACCCAGGATAAAAACCTGGATAGTATCTGCTTTCTCTTCATTGCCTGGTATGTCAGGCAGGCTTCTGGCTTTTTGACTGAGTTCCAGGATTTCATTCAGGTGAACATATGATATAGTACTGCCGTTTAGTGAAATGGTTTGTTTGTTTTCAACCATTTTTATTTCATTTTGTTTTACTCGTAAAGTCCGTTCAACATTTATTGTAGGGATAGCAAAGATCTCCTCTGATACATTGACGAAAATACCCCTGAATGTTGCTTGTGTAAGAGGAAGATGCACATAAAAGCTTGTCCCCTTATGAAGTTCGGATTTCATTGAGATATTACCTCCGAGGGAATCCACTTTTTCCCTGAGAATAGCCAGACCAAGCCCCCTGCCTGAAATGTCGGTGATAATAGGACTGGTTGTAATCCCTGAATGATAGATAAGTGCCTCAGCCTCCTGGTCCGTTAGCTCTTCTCTCTCCATTTCTGATATTATTCCCTCCTTTATTGCAGCATCTTTCACTTTTGACAGGTCAATTCCTGCCCCGTCATCTGAAATGAGAATTTCAACCATATTTCCCGGTAACTGACTAACAGAAATGA
>JAUVHQ010000038.1 GCA_030593185.1 Bacteroidota bacterium | reverse complement strand
CATATGAGGAGGTATTAAGAGGTGAAAAAGGTGTTAATGTATATATGGTAGATGTTCATAACAGGATAAAAGGTTCATACCAGGACGGGAAAAAAGACAGACCTGCAATTGTTGGGACAAATATTATTTCAACTCTTAATGCTGATCTTCAGGAATATGGTGAAAAACTTATGGTGAATAAAATTGGTAGTATTGTGGCTATTGAACCCTCAACAGGAGAAATTCTTGCTTTAGTTTCATCACCAACGTTTAATCCGTCGAGATTGTTAGGTCGCGGTCGTTCAAAGGTTTTTGAAACACTAAGCAGCGATACACTTGAACCACTATTTAACCGCCCGCTGATGGCAACATACCCTCCCGGTTCAACTTTTAAAGTGATAAACGGATTGATCGGCTTGCAGGAAAAAGTGATTTTCAGACAAACGGAATTTTACTGTTACGGAGGTTATATTTCGGGGAGGATCCATGTAGGTTGTCATTACCATGACACTCCACTGAATTTACCTGAAGCTGTTCAGAATTCCTGCAATGCTTATTTCTGCAATGTTTTCAGGAGGATACTTGATAATCCTGTTTATCCTTCTGTAAGAGAAGGGTATAATTCATGGAGAGATCATGTTTTGTCTTTTGGTTTTGGTCAAAAACTTGAAAGCGATTTTGCTTTTGAGCTGAAAGGATTTGTGCCATTGGATTCATATTACGACCAGTATTATGGAAAAACCGGGTGGAGTTCCCTTACGGTTTTGTCACTTGCAATAGGCCAGGGAGAATTGGGAATAACACCACTGCAAATGACAAATATGACAGCTGCAATAGCTAACCATGGTTATTATTTTACTCCTCACATTATTAAGGAAATAGAGGGAGAAACAGTAATTGATGAACGATTTTACAGTAAACATATAACAACTATTGATTCTATTTATTTCCCAATAATAATAGATGGAATGGATAGGGCAGTTAACGGTCCTCCGGGTAGTGGCAGCACAGCGCGCATTGCCAGGATAAATGATATAACTGTATGCGGAAAAACAGGAACAGCTGAAAACCCGCACGGGGAGGATCATTCTATCTTTGTTGCATTTGCTCCGAAGGATAACCCGAAAATTGCACTATCGGTTTACGTTGAAAAAGGCGGGTTTGGAGCAACTTATGCGGCTCCAATTGCCAGTTTAATGATTGAGAAATATTTGAAAAGGGAAATTACACGGCAATGGCTTGAGAATTTTATTCTTGAAACAGACTTGATTCATAGTGAAAAGGAGAATTAACAAATGGTCTGAGATTGATTGGATAACAATCATCCTATATCTGCTAATTGTAGTTCTGGGCTGGATCAGCATTTACTCAGCGGTTTACAATGAAGAGCATGATAAGATTTTTGATTTGTCGCAACGGTATGGCAAACAGATGATTCTCATTTTTGGTGCGTTGGTAATTGCCTTGGTAGTTGTTGTTACCGATAATCGCTTCTATTCATTATTTGCATATTTTATTTATGCTATTGCAATTCTGTTACTAATTGTTGTTCTGTTATTAGGGAAAGAGATCCATGGTGCAAAATCATGGTTTGAATTTGGCCCCTTCAGGTTACAGCCTGCGGAGTTTGCTAAGGTCGGAACAGCAATGGCACTGGCAAGGTATGTAAGTTCAAAGAGTTTCAATATTAAAAATTCAAAAAACGTTTTCAATGCAGTGGTTATTATACTTATCCCTGCAATACTTATTTATATTCAACCAGATACAGGGTCGGCACTTGTATATTTCGCTTTTATACTTGTTCTTTACCGTGAAGGATTATCAGGAGGGATTTTACTTATTGGCATTTTGATGATAGTACTGTTTGTGCTGACTTTGATTATTGATAAAATGATCATAATAATTGCCCTTATAGTAGTTGGATACCTGGTTTTCTTAATTATTGACAGAAATATAAAGAGATTCCTGATAGCAGCATTAATATATATTAGTCTGTCAGGAACTTTTTTCGGGCTTAAAGAATTTGCCGGTTTAGGATTGTCAGTTTATTTTATTCTTATTCTTTCTTTAGTTATTTCAGGATTTATATATAGTTTTTTTATTTATTTTTATAGAATCCGTAAAGCTGTATTGATATACATGTTAATGTTTGGAAGTATTATTTTTACATTTACAGTTAACTATGCCTTTAATAATATATTAAAACCCCATCAGCAGAAAAGAATAAATATACTTCTTGGTATTGACTCTGATCCCTTTGGCAGTGGTTATAATGTTAATCAATCAATTATTGCTATTGGTTCGGGTGGTTTTTCCGGCAAGGGTTTTTTGAAAGGAACGCAAACGAAATTTGAATTTGTCCCTGAACAAAGCACCGATTTTATTTTTTGTACCGTAGGTGAAGAATGGGGTTTTCTGGGTACAAGTTTAATAGTAATATTGTTTACAATTTTTCTTTTAAGGATACTTGTTCTTGCTGAAAGACAGAGATCCGTGTTTTGCAGGATATTTGGGTATTCTGTTTTTGCTATTTTTCTGTTTCATTTTGTTGTTAACATAGGAATGACTATTGGATTATTACCGGTTATTGGAATTCCACTGCCTTTTATGAGCTATGGAGGCTCTTCACTTTGGGCATTTACTATTTTGTTGTTTGTATTTCTACGGCTTGATATCAGCAGGCTGGAATATTTTATTTAAACTGATTCCTTGAAATGAATAGTTTGTGGATATTCTAAACTAATATTATGTTCTTCTTCAACAAAGTTGATCAGAAGAGGAAAGAACTCCACAAAATCTTCCCGGAAAGCTGAATAGTTCTTTTTCAATTCCCTTACAGACTGCCACGATTTTTTGGGTAACGATGTTCTGGCACTCATTTTTTTAAAGGTTCTTTTTATCCCGTTAATAGTGCCGTATGTGTTAATCCAGTTTTCATTCAAACATGTTGGGAGAAAATCTTTTATTTCCTTAGGTAAGAAAGCATAATGAATGAAAAGATTGTCGTAAAATTGAGAGATAAAATCTGATAGTGGTTGCTGCGAGAAGTTTCCCCATTCAAGAGTTAAAAAATGGTCGTAAAAAATATCTACGATAACACCGGAATATCTGCGGTATTTTTGGTATAAAATTGCCTTACTATGGTGAACAATAGGATGATGATCGGTGAAGTCGTCAATGCTCCGGTGAAGAAGAATGCCTTTTCTTATCAGGTCTGGATAGTTGTTATAGTTGCTCCCTTTGACATAATCGCCAATAAAATTCCCAATACTGATTTCATCAGAATTTCCTGAAAGGTATACGTGTGCTAAAAAGTTCATGCTTTTATAGTCTCCTGTTAATAGGATGAGCAAAATGGTGAAAAGGTTGCTCCAAAATGATTTTTTTTTGCAGAAAAAAACTGACTATGTGATAATTATATATAGCTAAACCAAATTCATGATTTTTAACATGTTTATCAAACCTGTTTTTGTAAATGCAAAAGATTACATTTGTTTCACTTTTTTTAATTGAAATTCAATACTGAAACATAAAAAAAGGAGGAACAATGGCAAAGAAAAATATCATAATAATTGGTGCCGCCGGAAGGGATTTTCATAATTTCAATACATACTTTCGCGGCAATGAGGATTATAATGTTATTGCTTTTACAGCTGCACAGATACCTGATATTGAGGGCAGGAAATACCCTGCTGAATTAGCCGGAAACCTCTACCCGGATGGTATTCCTATTTATGGTGAAGAGGAATTAACAAAACTTATCACTGATCATAATGTAGATGATTGTGTGTTTTCATATAGTGATGTAACTTACCAAAAGACAATGTCGGTAAGTGCAATTGTTAATGCTGTAGGAGCTAACTTTGTTTTACTGGGACCTGAAGATACTATGGTCAAAAGTAAAAAACCGGTAATTTCTGTGTGTGCAGTACGTACCGGATGTGGAAAAAGTCAGACATCAAGACGAGTTATAGAACTTTTAATGGAAAAAGGACTTAAAGTTGTTGCAATCAGGCACCCGATGCCATATGGCGATCTTGTTGCGCAAAAAGTCCAGAGATTTGCTGATATAGAAGACCTGGCAAAACATAATTGTACTGTCGAAGAAATGGAAGAATATGAACCACATGTTGTCAGGGGGAACGTTATTTATGCCGGTGTGGATTATGAGGCAATTCTGCGTGAAGCTGAGGTAGACCCTAAAGGATGTGATGTTATTCTGTGGGATGGAGGTAATAATGATTTTTCATTTTACAAATCAGATCTTTTTATCACGGTAACTGATCCGCATCGTGCCGGTCATGAGTTGAAATATTACCCCGGAGAAGTTACGTTGCGTTTGGCTGATGTAGTTGTTATTAATAAGATGGATAGTGCTGCACCTGAGGATATTCAAACTGTCAGGGAAAGCATTGAAAAAGTAGCCCCTGATGCATTAGTTATAGATGCCGCTTCACCAATTAAAGTGGATGATCCTTCAGTGATCAAAGGGAAAAAAGTGCTTGTGGTCGAGGATGGTCCAACTCTTACTCATGGGGGAATGAAAATCGGTGCCGGTACAGTAGCAGCCAGGAAATTTGGTGCTGCCGCGATAATTGACCCACGTCCGTTTACTGTTGGAAAACTTTCGGAGACTTTTGAAATATACCCGAATATCGGAACTCTGTTGCCGGCAATGGGATATGGTGAACAACAGCTGAAAGACCTTGAAGAGACGATAAATAATACTGATTGTGACTCGGTGATTATTGGAACACCGATTGATCTGAACAGGATCATAAATATTCAGAAACCCAATACCAGGGTTTATTACGATCTCCAGGTAATTGGCAATCCTAATCTTGAAGAGGTGATTAATGAGTTTGTGGAAAGGAAAGTAAGAAATAAATAGTATGTACTAAGTAGGCGAAGAGCAGAGTGCCAAGAGCAAAGAGTGAATAGGACGAATGAAGAAGTGAAAAAATGAAAAATTGTGTTGCAGTGTTGCAGTGATGCAGTATGAGGAGCAAAGAGCTGAGAGCAAAGTGCAAAGGATCCAGCAACCAGAAACCAGTAACCAGTAACCAGTAACCAGAAACCAGTTTCTTCTTATTATGCTATATTTTTGGCTCCTTTTTTCTTCATAAGCATTTTCCCGGTAGTTATAGCAACAACTCCAAAAATAGTAAGCATTCCTCCGATTACCTGGAACGTATCGGGGAAAATATGAAAATACAAATAGGCGCTTAATAGTACAAATATGCTTCTTGTGCTGAGTACAAGTGAGTTCCTTGTTGCTTCAATGTACTTGAAAGCTTCGTATGCAAGAACAATTGTAATAAGTGTTTCCAGTATTGAACCTATTGACATGTTAATTAAAGCCCGGGAAGAGATTTCTAAATCAGAGGATGAGAAAAGAAAAAGAATTACAAATGAAACAAATAACAGTAAAACGCGGACAAATGACAGCTCTGAACCTTCGATATATTTATTATATTTTCTGGCAATAATAGCTGCAATGGAAAAGAAAAATGAAGCAAGGACAACATATACAGTCCCTTCAAGAAACATGTTCTCCCAGGTGAAAGATGGATTGTAGTTGATAAGAAAAAGGCCGCAAAGAGTAATAAGTATTCCTGCTATTTCAATCCGGTTAAATCTTTCTTTCAGAAGGGTAATTCCCAGAATAGTTACAAAAATAGGCCCTATATTACCTATAAAGGAGACAATTGCCGGATTTTCCATTTTGTCAATGGCAATATAGAAAAGTCCGGTAGCTAATGCCTCAAGTACTGCGATTACAATATTTACCCATAAACCTTTTCCACGTATTGTTGATAGTTTTCTTTTACGGTATATGATATAAATGGAGTTCCAGACTAATCCCATGCCGAACCAGCACACACCAAATTGAACCATTTGTATCTCCAGTAAAGCAGCTTTGCTGAATACAAATGAATTTGCCAGTGCAAATGATGCTCCTAGTGCAAAAAGATATCCTTTATTTCTTGGATTTATGGGCATGTGAATCAATTGAAATGAACAACGAAGATAGATAATTTATGAATGACAGTTGAAATGAGAGCTTAAATATTTTACTTGTATCGGAAGTTCAATGTTTATGGCTTGATAATGGTTAATCTCATTATACTTTGCATTTTTAAGTTGACTGTTGACTGTTGACTACCGACTGTTGACTACCGACTATTAATAATTATTTATGAAACTATGTTCTTTCTGATCCTAACGGATTCCTCTTCAAATCCGGGTTTACCCAAAAGGGCAAACATGTTCTTCTTGTAAGCTTCCACACCGGGCTGATTAAATGGATTTACCCCCAGGAGATACCCGGATATTGCACATGTTTTTTCAAAGAAGTAGATAAGTTGTCCAAGACAGAATTCGTTCAGAGAAGGTATTTCAATATGTATGTTGGGAACTCCTCCGTCAACGTGAGCAAGCATAGTTCCCAACTCAGCCATCTTGTTCACTTCATCCAATGATTTGCCTGCAAGGTAATTCAACTTATCAAGATTATTTTTATCATGCGGGATATTCAATTGTTTTACCGGGTTGGTCACAGAGATCACAGTTTCAAACAACATCCTTTCACCTTCCTGTATGTATTGTCCCAGTGAATGAAGATCGGTTGTGAAATCAACGCTTGAAGGGTAGATGCCTTTTCCTTCTTTTCCTTCACTTTCGCCATACAATTGTTTCCACCATTCAGCAAAAAAATGGAGTTTGGGATTAAAATTCACGAGGATCTCGATTTTTCTGCCATGCCGGTATAACAAATTACGTATGATAGAATATTGAACAGCCGGATTACCTTCAGGTGTAATATCCTGTCCTGTGATTTTCTCCATGAATCGTGCTCCCTCAATCAGGTCGTTAATCGAGATACCCGCCAATGCAACAGGAAGCAGACCAACGGGTGTAAGGACTGAATACCTTCCCCCGATATCATCAGGAATTACAAATGTTTTATAGCCCTCCTCATTTGCAAGTTGTTTTAGTGCTCCTTTTTTTCTGTCGGTTATGGCTATGATCCTTTTGCCAGCCTGTTTTTTACCAATCTTTGATTCCAGGTGATTCTTCAGCATTCTGAATGCCAGAGCCGGCTCAGTGGTTGTCCCGGATTTGGAGATAACAACAATTCCGTAGTTCTTATCATCAATTACTTCAAGTAAATCGGAAAGATAATCCTGGCTTAGATTTTGCCCGGCAAACATGATAAGAGGCGCTTTTCTGGTTGTAAGTAACTGATCAAAGCTGTGATTAAGAGCTTCGATTACGGCTTTTGCTCCCAGATATGAACCTCCGATACCAACAACCACAACAACATCAACCTCATTGCGCAACTCGTTAGCGACTGCAATTATCTCACCTGTCTGTTTATCATTGATAGCCGAGGGAAGATTTAGCCAACCCAGGAAATCGTTACCCGCTCCGGTTTTTTCATGCAATAATTTTAGTTTCTCCAGGGCGAGATCCCGCTGTTTGTCAAATTCATCTTCAGGTAAAAAATTTAGTGCCTGGGTGATATTTAGTTTTATTGGCTCCATTGCTGTGTAGTTTTCGTATTAATGACTAAAATTTGTTCATACCATTAAAGCATAATAAGTATCAGGATTTTGCGAACGAAGTGAAGCAATCTCTCCTGACTTTTCGTAAAGCTCATGATAGTTCATTTATTTGATATTCTGGTTATTTTTGGGCGATTGCGTCCCGCCTTCACCATGTTACTGCGGGCAAAGCGTCACTTCGTTCCCCATGACGCTCTGGTCAGGGCAAGCTCGCAAAATCCTTTTTCACCCTTTATAATCCGGTTGAAACTCCGCTTCCTCTTCTCATCTCTCATCTCTTCCTTTTCCTTACTCCCCCACTTACCTACTCACCTTACTTAACTTTTTATCACATAGTTTATTACTTTTCAGCCAAGACTTTTGGTTAAAAGTTTCATTTCAATAGCCGGACTGATATTATCGTAAAGTATATTGTAAACAGCATCAGTAACAGGCATATTTACAAAGTGTTTTTTATTTATCTCATAAATGCATTTTGTTGCATAATACCCTTCTGCTACCATGCTCAGTTCAAGAATTGCTGCTTTTACCGAATAACCTTTTCCAATCATATTTCCAAAGGTGCGATTGCGACTAAATTGAGAATATGCCGTTACAATCAGATCTCCAAGATATACTGAACTTTTTATGTCACGGGTTGTTGGGCGCACTGTATCAACAAAGCGTTTTATCTCCTGGATTGCATTTGATACTAATACAGCCTGAAAATTATCCCCATAGCCTAGTCCATGGCAAATGCCTGCAGCAATAGCGAAAATATTCTTTAGAACAGATGCATATTCAATTCCATAAATATCACCGGAAACAATTGTTTTTATGTAGTGAATCTCAAAAATGTTTGCAATGCTCCTGGCTAGTTTGATATCAGCCGATGCAAATGTAAGATATGATAATCTTTCCATTGCAACCTCTTCGGCGTGACTCGGACCTGATAAAATTACAATTGAACTGAGGTGTAAATTAAAATATTTGTTGAAAAAATCTGATATTAAAAGATTATCCCCCGGTATTACTCCTTTAATAGCAGAAACAACGGTTTTCTCCGAAATATCCTCACTAAGCTTTTCCAGGGTTTCCTTTAAAAACGCTGCCGGTATGACAAATATAAGAATATCAGACTCTTTAGCGATATAATTTATGTCATTGGAAATATTCAGTTTTTCCGGATCAAGCATAACAGCCCGGAGGTAATGCGGGTTATGTTTGTTTTTGCGAATAAACTCAATATTTTCATTACTTCTTATGAACCAGTTAATATGGCCCGGATTTTTCTGTAATACCTTAACAATAGCCGTGGCCCAGCTCCCTCCACCAATTACTCCAATAACAGGCATTTTTTTCATAAAGCGCTGTATTTTCAGACAAAATAAAGAAATCCTGAATAATAATTGAAAAAAAAATATCCAAAGTTGTTTTAGCCGGAACTAAAAGGCACCTCTGATTTTAAAATATAAAGGTGAGATACTGATAACCGAAGGCGTTTATCTTTTGTATACGCCACCTGAACTTGATGAACTGATATTTTTGATCTTTGGGTCACCCATGTAATACACATCACCGGCACTACTGGCTGAAGCATCAAGTTCTTCAGTAACATGAATTTTAGCATTACCGGCACTGGAAACTCTTACCTTGCACTTTTTTGTAATCAGTTCATAAGCTTTAAGGTTGCCGGCACTGCTCAATCTGGCATATAGTTCTTCTGCAGAGCCTGAGAGTCGTGCATCCCCCGAACTGCTTATGGAGCATTCGATCCGTTGGGCTTCAACCTCAATGTCCAGATTCCCGGCACTACTAAGACTAATGTCCAGAAAATCAATTACAATTTTATTCTGTCCGGTTAAATCCCCGGCACTGGAAACACTAAGTTCTTCAATCTCTTTGCAGGTTACATATACCTTCCTGGATTTAGCCCTCCTGATATTTATATCACTGTAAACATGCAGAACATTTCCCCTGATCTCTGTTTTGATTACTTCATGAAGGTTTTCATCAGCAACAACTTCTACCTTAGTATTATCATCCTGGGTAAGAAAAACATCAATTCCGGCACTGACCTTAATGCCGGTAAAATCTCCAGTCTTTCTTTCTTTCGTTTCAACAGGACCTTCTCCATAAATAGATTCATCAAAAATATCTATCATGCAGGACTGAAGAAACAAAAATGCCAAACCGGATAAAACAAGAATTGATTTCATAATTGAAATTTATTATGGTTTTAGATGCTCAAATGTAATTCCTTTAAGGCACAAAACCAATAATTGAGATGCCGGGAATGACTAAGATATTCATTCGGGGTAATTCAGACAACAGGCAGGGAGCAGGAAACTTATTTTGTCCCGGAGAAAATGCAATACTGACGCTTTGTCCGAAGCAAATAAATGTTCAGCCTGGCATTGATTATGTAGAAAAGTTTATAAAACCGGTCTTCAAAAAACCCTCCTTTACTCATTTCTTTCAGCCATATCCTGTAATTTCCGAATCCATTCATTACACCTGATGTAATATCTTCAAACCGGGTGATTTTTAGTTTTGCATTGGTAAGTTCTTTTTCATACTTCTGCTGATCCCAGTGGTGAAGGACCATTTTCTTCTTCCAGCTTTTTTTCAGTTCTTTTTTTTTCTTGCGAGTAGTTAGTATATCTGCAATAAGAAAATGTCCTCCGGGCTTAAGCACACGAAAAAGTTGTTTCAGGAATAAGGATTTGTCGGGATAATGAAATGCACTTTCTATATTGATTATCACATCAATTGAATTTTCTTTGAATTTCGATAATTGCTGTGCGTCATCAACAAAGAAATGAACATTTTTCATCTTTCTGCGGTCTTTCTCCTGATTGGCAATCCTGATATTCTCCTTGTTCAGGTCAATGCCTGTAATACTTTTTGGCTTGTATTTATTAAGTATGTATTTTGTTTGCACCCCGTTTCCACAGCCAATTTCAAGGATGGTTTTGTTTTTCAGTGAGTCGAGCCTTGAGATACAGTGGTCAGTAAGATTTTCCTGAGCCTGTAAGAAAGTGTCTGATTCATTTATGTAAAGAGGATAGTGTAACATTGTGTAGTCATCATTATTGACCCTCTTGAGAGCGTTATTCATAACATCGTAATAATGATCCGTTGACATGCCCGAGCGGATCATTGTAAATGCTCTTGTAATTAAATTCATTCGGTACAAACTTTATAAAAAAATGCAGTATAATTCTTTATTTTATTCTGACAAAATGTTTTTCAAATTATTTGATTATCATTTGTATCAGAAAAAACTTCAGTGAAACGAATTGGTTATTTTTTATCTTCCAATCTCCTCAGGTGAACCTGAATAATATCTGAACAGTTCTATGACTTTATCATTTTTATAAACAGTTCTCTTTTTTATTCTTTCCCTGAATTGTTTTTCTTCTTCAGCAGACATTTCAGGACCTTCATATTTTGACCAGCCTGAGGTAAACTGACTAACATATTTCAAAATAGCATTGATTTTTACTTCGAGGTATTGTGTGATATCAACTTCGGTATTCTGGTCTTCCGGGAAACCATCAAACAGCAGGTATTCACGCACTTCATGAGCTTCAAGGTTTTCATGAATTATCTGTCCTTCATAAAGTAAGGGCCACATTGCTGCCCTGCATGCATCGGCAGCAAGCCAGCTGGCAGTTCTGTGATCAGCTTTATGCCACCGCATCTTTCCCTTTCCCGGATCATAAGCAATTAAAACATCTGGTTTGTATTTTCTTATCTGCCTGACAAGTTGTGCCATTATCTCTTCTTTGTTCTGCAATTCCAGCATTCCATCGGTATATCCCAAATTTATATAATGATCAGCAGGGATCCCCAGTTCTGCCAGGGCATCGATCTCCTCTTTTTTACGAATTCTTGCAAGATCTGTCGTAGAAATATTAGGATCCTGGGTGCCCACATTTCCCGAGGTTAAAATAACAATATAAATCTGGTTTCCGTGGTCCTGTAACATAGCCATTGTTCCATGTGACATAGCATCATCATCAGGATGTGCCCCGATAAATAAAATAGTTTTTCCGGTCCATTCTTCAACAGGAACTTCCGGTTGTCCATTAAGTGAAAATTGAACAAATATTGATATTACCAGTAACAATAGAAATTTATGCATAAAATAGAATTTAAAGTTTTTGAGAAAAGAATAAATATAAGTCTATTTCGGTTTATTGGCAAATCCCGAATTAATTTTCAGTTACTTTTTCTATAGAAAGAATGAATTAAGGATATAGAATGAGGAAGTGCCTAAAGTTTAAAGTGCTAAATATCTAAATTTTGAGGCTAATCTCATTATACTTTGCATTTGTGTCGATCGCTGACTGCCGACTGTGGACTGCCGACTGATTAGTTGCAATTATAGAATATCTATGTGATGATTACTAATCTTTTTATTCTTCCGGATTGTTTATTGGTGCAATATCAATTGCCCATATGCCCCTGCCATGAGTTGCAATAACAAGGATGTTATCTCTTGACTGAATTACCAGGTCTTGAACATAAACAGTTGGAAGATCTCCAAGGACACTCCAGCTTTTACCCCTGTCAGTGGATGTATAGACTCCGGTATCTGTACCCACATAAAGTACTTTTTCATCTGATGGATCTTCACGTATAACATTTGCCGGTCCAAGTGGTATGTTTGCGGTAATATTATCCCATGTATTGCCGTAATCTTCTGATATCCACACATAAGGAGCAAAGTCGTCATCCCTCTTCCCATTCTGGGTAAGATACACCCTGCTCATTTTATTACCTGATGCAACAACCCTTGATATCCATTTATTTTTCACCAGCCCCGATGTAATTTCATTCCAGTTTTTTCCGCCATTTTTTGTAATGTGAATGCGTCCGTCATC
>JAUVHQ010000155.1 GCA_030593185.1 Bacteroidota bacterium | reverse complement strand
ATTCGTTTCCCGGAAACTTCATCAATTGGTATTAAGCCGGTTTCTCGTGAAGGAACAGAACGTCTTGTTAGAGATGCAATCAGGTATACCATTGATCATAAACTTCCATCGGTTACTTTTGTTCATAAAGGAAACATCATGAAGTATACTGAAGGACAATTTAAACAATGGGGCTATGATCTTGCCGAACGTGAATTTTCCGACCATGTTTTTACATGGCAGGAATATGACAGGATTAAGGAAAATGATGGTGTTGATGCTGCAAACCTCGCACAATCGAAAGCTAATGATGAAGGAAAAGTGCTGATCAAAGATGTTATCGCTGATGCATTTTTGCAACAGATACTTACCAGACCTGCCGAATATTCGGTTATTGCCACTTTGAACCTGAATGGTGATTATATATCAGATGCTCTTGCTGCAAGTGTAGGCGGAATAGGTATTGCCCCCGGTGCTAATATTAATTATCAAACAGGTCATGCTCTTTTTGAAGCAACACATGGTACAGCTCCAAAATATACCGGACTGGATAAGGTTAACCCCGGTTCAGTGATAGTTTCAGGTGTATTAATGTTTCAGTATATGGGATGGAATGAGCCTGCCGACCTGATAATTAAGGGTTTGGAGAAATCAATCGTCAGCAAAAGAGTGACTTACGATTTTGAAAGACTGATGGAAGGTGCTACAAAACTTAAGTGTTCAGAATTTGGAAGTGAAATTATTAAGAATATGTAATTTGTTTCGGTAACTTATACTGATTTGGATAGAGGCTGTTTCACTATTGGAGCAGCCTTTCTTTTAAGTTCAAGAAAGGTAATTTCAGGAGATATTCCAACCCTGCCCGGATATCCAATATATCCTAATCCTGGATTTACATAAAGCAGTTGCTCTCCTTCAGTATAAAGACCTATCCATCTGGGATATTTTAACTGGATAGGGCTCCATTTTATTTTTCCAATCTTTACTCCAAATTGCATCCCGTGTGTATGCCCTGAAAGAGTAAGAGGGATGTCTTTCTTATTGAGCACCTCAGCATCCCAATGACTTGGATCGTGAGAAAGCAGTATCTTAAATGGGGGTTTTTCCAAACCTTTGCATGCAGCATCAAGATCACCATACTGGGCAAATGGAGGTTTGCCCCAATTCTCTACACCAATAATTGCTATTGAATAATTCTGCCTTGTTATGGTAATTGATTTGTTTAATAATAATTTGAAACCTAACCGGTGATGAGCCTGCTTTATCATTTCCAGGTTTTTCTTTTTCTCATCATCAGAACTCCAATAATGATAATCACCATAGTCATGATTACCTAAAATAGAATACTTGCCTATTCGGGCTTCCATTTTACCAAGTATCTCAAACCAACCATTCATTTCACTGGCAAAATCATTAACAATATCTCCTGTAAAGCAAATAATATCGGGAAAAAGGGAATTTATCATTTTTACAGCTTCGGCAATCTTTTCATGATGTCCGTATAAACTTCCCATGTGTAAATCGGATATATGAACAACACTGAGACCGGAGAACTCTTCAGGTAAATTTTTAAATTTCAGATTGATCTTTTTTATCCGGAAATTTAATTTTACTGAAGTCATTCCATAAATTAAGGATACGAACGGAATTGATGCAAGAATTAATCCTGTTTTTGTAAGAAATGTTATTCGTGTAATTTTCGGATTATTATTCACTTTTTCAGTTTTTCTTTTTCTAACAATCCAGTTAATTAACATAGAGCTAAAGCGAATGATATCTTCAGAAAAATTAAATGGAATAAAAAGAAATTTAGGCACATAAAATGCAAGGAGTATACCAACAAAACAAAAAATCCTTCGTTGTACTGCCGGATCATAATCATTATGCATCCATTTAGATACTAATAAAGTACCAGCTAAAAAACCAATACTATGAGCCCAGAATAACAAGGTTAAAATCTTTTTCTGTTTTACCGTTAACCTGTGATTTGATAAATGCCTTATCCCTTTATAAAAAAACAGGTCTGTAATTAATAATATTAATAGTATTAATAACATGTTAAAGATTATTGCTATTCCTGATGTAAAGCTACAAATATTATAGTTTTTGTTACATATGAAGAATCTTTCTTTAGTGGACCGTCTTAAAAATCTTTGCCTGCCCCGTAAGGAAGAATGACTGTACCGGGGTGGCTCTTTGTGACTTCTTTGTGCTTCTCTGTGACTAACTTTTAAATGGTTATTACACAAAGGATCACCCCTGTGTGCTGAAGCACTTCGGTGCGCAAGCACAAAGGAGACACAGAGGACCTCAAAGTGAAGAACCAAATTACCATCTTTTGAAACAGCCCAATAAAATAAACAAGCATGATTATCGTTATAGAAGAAGTTTAAAGTGAACTAAAGTTGAGAAGAAGTTATAACTTTAGGCACTGAATAGTTACAAATAAATTAACAAAACAGATATGAAAAAAATACTTTTATTACTAATCGCAATATCCTTTTTTGTTGCTGCAAATGCTCAGATTAAATTCGGCGTAAAGGGCGGTGTAAATTCGTCAACCATAAAAATGGATGATATTATTACTATCCCGGGAGGTGAAAAGTATTCTCTGGAAGGAATAAAATCTGGTACTGTTGGGTTTCATGCCGGCTTTATGACACGCGTAACTTTTTTTGGAGTTTTTATTCAACCTGAATTGTATTTTTCATCTACCAGCGGTGAAGTAGAGGTTACAGACTTGATAACGCAGGATGTTAGTATTAAAAAAATGGAATTCAAGAAACTGGATATACCTGTTCTGGCAGGTTTTAAATTTGGTCCGGCACGTATAAATGCCGGCCCTGTTGCCAGCATAATAATCGACAGTAAAGCTGATCTTATTGAAACATCAGGTTACGAAGAAAAAATAAAGGGAGCAACATTTGGATACCAGGCAGGTGTGGGCCTTGATATTTTGAATACCATTTCACTTGATGTACGGTACGAAGGCAACCTCAGTAAACTAGGAGATGGTGTAAATATTGGTGGAGAGGATTATGAGTTTGATTCAAGGAACCCACAGTTCATTTTCAGTCTGGGGATCTTTTTCTAAACCTTTAAAACTAATAATTTATGAAAGGGGGACGCTTGTCCCTTTTTTTTACTATTAATGCTTACAACATAGTCATTCTTTGAGTTTTAGTCGCTCTTTGTTCATTGCTGGTAATAATCAATAGTGTGGTCGTAAAAAAAAATAGGAAGCTATCCGGGTTTTTTCTAACTTTAGTATTCTATTAATTCAAAAAAAGATGATTTCTGCCATTCATTGGGACGTCCTCTGGGGTAATGTTGCTCTGGTAATCACTATCCTTTACGGTGGGACCATCTTGTTTACTGTTTTTATGGTTATCCTTGAGAACCGTGATCCTGTAAAGACCATTTCCTGGGGTTTATTCATTATTCTTATTCCGGTGATTGGAATTATCGGATATCTTATTTTTGGACAAAACTACAGAAAAGTGAAAATCTTTTCCCGGAAAGAGTTGGTAGACCTGGAAAGGATAAGCAGTTTAAGCAGGGATCAGGTAAATGAATTGCCTCATCAAAAGTTCCTGAAAAACAAAAAGATCAATGAAAAAAGGAATATTATGACGTTGTTATTAAATAACAGCAAAGCACTCCTTACTCAATATAATAAAGTAAATATTCTTATTAACGGAGAAGAAACATTTGATTCTATTATCAATGCTCTCAATATAGCTAAAGACCATATTCATATGGAATTTTATCGATGGGAATCTGATAATATTGGGAACAGGATCAAGGATGTTCTTGTTAAGAAAGCCAGAGAAGGAGTGAAGATACGTATTATTTATGATGATGTTGGAAGTTGGAAAATAAGTAAAATGTATCTAAAGGAACTTAAAAAAGAAGGTATTAAAACTTATGCCTTTATGCCGGTAAGATTTCCTTACCTTACCAGCAAGGCAAATTTCAGAAATCATCGCAAAATCATTGTTGTGGATGGAAAAATAGGATTTGTCGGTGGATTTAATATTGCAGACAAGTACATTCAAGGAGATCCGAAAGTGGGTTTCTGGCGCGATTCTCATTTAAGACTGGAAGGGGAAAGCGTACATTCACTTCAGATGATCTTTCTTGTTGACTGGTATTTTATTTCGGGGATAATTATTGGTCATCAACCCAGATATTTTCCAAATCATAAGGTTAATGAGGAATGTCTGATACAGATTACCTCAAGTGGACCTGACTCTGATTGGTCAAGTATAATGCAGGCCTATTTTGCAGCTATCAGTACAGCCAAAGAGAATATTTTTATTTCTACACCATATTTTTCCCCCAATCCAAGTATTCTTACTGCTCTTAAAACAGCTTCCCTGAGTGGTGTTGATGTTAGAATTATTTTACCTGCACGTTCCGATTCAACAATTGCTTATTGGAACTCAATTTCATACATAGGGGAAATGCTTGATGCAGGAATCCGGGTTTACCTTTATGAGAAAGGGTTTAATCACGCCAAAATAATTATGGTTGACGGGGTTTTCTCTTCGATTGGATCTGCGAATGTTGATTATCGAAGTTTTGACCTCAATTTTGAAGTTAATGCCTTAATATACAATGAAACACATACAATAAGCCTGGAGAATGATTTTCGCAGAGATCTTGAAAACAGCCATTTCATAATCCCCGGGGAGTGGAAAAAGCGACCCTTAAAGCAAAGAATTTCTGCTTCTCTTGCCCGAATCCTTGGACCACTATATTAAATTAACACATCGTGAGACGGATTCCTTAACCTAATTAACTTTTTTTAACACTTTTTTATCATTTTTTATTAATAATATTTTGCATCTACGAATATATTCGTATATATTTGTTACGAAATCTTTCGTAATTCAAAAAACATGAAACAAAAGAATATTATAAGACCAACTGAAGCAGAGCTTAAGATACTGCAAATACTATGGATATCAGGACCATCCACTGTACGGTATGTAAATGATATTCTAAATGAAAAAAAGGATGTTGGTTATACTACTACTCTTAAGATAATGCAAATTATGACAAAGAAAGGCTTTGTTGAAAGGAATAAAGAAAAGAGAACACATATATATAAAGCTGTTATTAGTGAAAAAGAAACGAAGAATCTATTATTGAATAAATTTCTTGACACAACTTTTGGAGGATCTGCTGCAAATCTTGTAATGCAAGCACTTGGTAATCATAAAACACACAAAGAGGAATTAAAGAAAATTAAAGATCTTATAAAAAAAATTGAAGAAAACGAATAATGATCGTATCCGACTTAATACCTGAAAGAATAATTCAAATTTTGGGAAAAGTTTTACTTCACTCAATCTGGGAAATAGGTCTTGCTGCGTTTATTTTAATGATTATTCTTGCCTTATTAAGAAATCACTCAGCCAGGCTAAAATACAATTTTTCACTGAGCATACTATTTATTAGTTTGCTTGGACTTGCATATACATTTTTACTGGTTTCAAGAGATGGAAGAGGTATTGATGATGTTGGGTTAGGCAGGATATCTGCTGAAGAAATAACCCGTGACATATCTTTGGACAGAATCCCGGATAAAAATATTCTTGAGACCCGGGCAAGGGTAGGGAATCACATCCAAAGTTTATTTCAATTATATGAAAGAAACACGAATTTGATTGTATTCACCTGGTTTATCGGTATTTTTCTTTTCAGTC
>JAUVHQ010000182.1 GCA_030593185.1 Bacteroidota bacterium | reverse complement strand
TTACTCCAGGCACTGCTTGTATGCATTGTGCCCCAATTTACCGGGTGTTTTGTGCCAGGTTCATATTCCTGAGCAGGAATAAATTCCATCCATGTTCTGTAATATGCATCACAGGTATGACTTGTCATTACAGAACCATCGGTACTGGCATCTTTGCCCACCATAATACTTGTACAACTCTCTTTTAATAAATTTTTTTCTTCCTGTGCAGGAAGATTATAAATTAAAAATGTTGATAATAAAAAAATCAGCATTTCTAATTGTTTAAGATTATTTCTTTTCATCTTCAGGAATTTAATTAATAATATGAATTAAACTGAACACAAACATACAAATTTCGCTGAATCCTGTAAATTGCTATCTTTGAAAATTTGTTTTTCATATTAGAATGATAAAATGATAGAATGTTAAAATGTCCAAAATGTTACGAGTTTCGGGTTATCCACCTTCGTTACCACTACGTCGGACGAAGCGAGTTACGAGTTCACGCCTTTTGCTTTTTCTTCTCCTTACTCACCTCATTTACTCATTTACTCATTTAACCAAACCTGCTTATGTTAGAAATCCCTCCCTTGTTGATTTTGCTCATTGGTATAATTATCGTAATTGGATTGATAATTTTTCTGCGCCTTAACGCTTTTTTTGCGCTTATAACAGCATCGATTATTGTCAGTTTGCTGGCTCCCGGAGAGTTTTCTGAGAAAATCAGTCGTGTTGCTATGGCTTTCGGATCCACAGCCGGCAAGATTGGCATTGTAATCGCACTGGCAGCCGTTATTGGACGGTGCCTTATAGAAAGCGGTGCAGCAGACAGAATAGTACAGTGGTTTGTCCGGTTATTCGGGAAAAAGAACTGTTCTGTATCACTTATGTCCAGTGGCTTTCTGCTTTCAATACCAGTTTTTTTCGATACTGTTTTTTATTTACTGATCCCCCTCGCGCGTTCAATGCATCGCCGCACCAAAATTAATTATGTACTGCTTGTTTTGGCTATGGGTGCAGGCGCATCTATCACACATTCGTTGGTCCCTCCAACACCAGGGCCGCTGATTATGGCTGAAACATTAGGTATTGATCTTGGATTTATGATCGCTATCGGAATACTGGTTGCCATCCCGGCAGCAATCATAATTATGTTTTTTATCAGGTATTATTCCCGGAGAATGGATATTCCAATGCGTCCTATCGAAGGCGCTGAAGATGAGTCTGAACCTCTGCCTGACGACCGTTTACCCGGTTTAATAACTTCCCTGTTACCGATCATTCTTCCACTGCTCATGATATCAGCACATACCATTGTCTCTACACTGGCAAAAGGAGCTGAAATAACCTCCAGTATAAAACAGGCTGAAGAGATAACCGCTGTACTTGGAAACGCCAACCTTGCTATGTTGGTTTCCGCAATTATCGCTCTAATCGTGTTTTACCGTCAGCGACGTCCTAAGATGAAAGAATTTGGTAAAGCAGTAGAAAGTTCATTAATGAGTGGAGGGATCATTATCCTGATCACCTCTGCAGGTGGAGCGTTCGGAGCTATGCTTAAGGAAGCCCAGGTAGGACCAGCCATTCAAGCCATGTTCGGTAATGGTGCAGACCAACAATTAGGAGGAATAGGACTGTTATTTATGTCGTTTCTTATCGCTTCCCTCCTCAAGTTTGCCCAGGGTTCAACAACTGTTTCCATGATCACAACTTCGGCAATGATAGCTACAATGCTGCCATCTCCGGAGATAATTGGATTCCACCCGGTTTATATTGCCGCTGCAATAGGTTTCGGTGCTCAGTGCGGCGCCTGGATGAACGACAGTGGTTTCTGGATATATGCAAAAATGAGCGGATTTACCGGGATGGAAGCTATAAAAACCTGGACTGTAACCCTGGCAGTAATGGCTATTGTTGGCTTCCTGATTACTTTGTTTTTTGCAACTTTTTTGCCGCTGGTATAATAAACTGTAATAAAGGATATAAGAACTCAATACTAATTTAACTTGTATGATAACAAACCGGATAGAAAACATGGTCAAAAGCATTACTTTGATTACGTGGCTTTTTATGTTTTCAGTACTATCTATAACAAGTTGTAACTACAAACCTGGAAATTCCTCTGTTGAAGGTAAAATGATCGGGGTAAAAATATATGATCACAATAAAGATTTTGAATCCCTTATAAACGATTGGAAAGATATGGGGATCAATACAGTCTTTACAAGCCTGCAACTTTTTTCAGATAAAAAATTCAGAACAATAACAAGAGAGAATGAAATAACAAGTTTTATTATCCTGCCAATATTCTATAACCGGGAGGCACTTCAGGAAAATCCTGATCTGTATGCCATTACAAAGAACGGAAAACAAGCCAAAGATGACTGGGTGACATTTGTTTGTCCTTCGCGGGAAGAATACCGGAAATGCATTATTGATTCTATAAAAACAATAATAAAAGAGCTTGATCCTGACGGAATAAGTCTTGATTTCATTCGTTATTTTGTATTCTGGGAAAAAATATATCCTGACAGAACATTCGAATCACTACCAAACACCTGTTTTGACTCAACATGCATAAATAAATTTCAGGAGGAGACAAAAATTAATATTCCGGACTCATTGAAAACAGAGAATAATATTTATGAATGGATAAAAGCTAATTGTTTGTATGAGTGGGTAGAATGGAAATGTGAACTGATAACGAGTCTTATTGCTGAAATTTCAAAGGAAGCCAAAAGTCTTAAACCCGGAATATTGATCAATGTACACGCTGTACCGTGGCGACATGATGATTTTAATGGTGCTATCAAGACGGTTGCCGGGCAGAATTTTTCAGAAATATCAGATTATGTCGACTACCTGTCACCTATGACCTATGCCCATATGGTAAAAAGGGAACCTTCATGGATACACTCTGTTACCAATGATATTTATGATCAGGTCAGTTGCAAAATAATCCCAAGCATCCAGGTAAATAAAGCATACCTCGACACAGAACTTACATTGGAAGAGTTCAGGGAATCACTACAGAAAGCGCTTGCTCCTCCTTCAGATGGAGTAGTATTCTGGTCGTGGGAACAATTGAGTAATGAACCTGCCAAAAAACAGGTTGTAAAAGATTTAATTATTTATAAATAATTTCCAGGATTTACACTAAACTTTCTTATTCAAATAACAAAGATTTAATCCGTTCTGTATCTCCTTCTGTTTGGTGAAGATATTTGAAATTTGCAAGGTTATCAAACCAGCCTATAACTTTTTCCCGTTGGAACCTGGTTGGTTTAAATGAGACATATGTCAAATAGGATGTCCAAGGATAATCCAGGGAACTTTCTGCAAAACCATGATATTTTGGATTATTATGAATATATAGAACCAATTCCTTGAAGTATCCCGGATTATTCACAAGTTTCCTTTTAAATGGCCTTTCAAACAAACTGCCATGACGATTGTGACTTTTATTATATGCTTTGGCATAAGCATTAAAAAGATGACCAAATTGTTTTTCCGGATTGGGTTTCTTCTTAGTATACAAGACCCCGTCAGGTCTTGAAGACCCTGACGGGTCTACATCGTCTTTAAACCTGACAGGGTCGTCAGACCTGTCAGGGTTTAATATTTTCGGCGGTAAATACTCAATCTCTTCTTCTTCCTTGATTCTCACCAATAAGTGAAAATGGTTATTTAGTAACGCCCATGCAAAAGTGTCCGCAATCAGATCAATGTATTTATCATATAGTTGTAAGAAATATTCATAATTTTTGTTTTCATGAAATAATTCTTCTCCATTAACTCCACGATTATAAATATGATAAAAATTGCCGTGCTTTAATGGTATAGGATTACTCATAGCTTTTTATTGTCTTTTATATTGATCCGGGCTGGCATCGGGTTTCTCTATGTTCTCAGACCTGTCAGGATTTATCTGCAGGGAATAATTTATCGTTTTGAGTTTCTGTTTTATTTTAGTTTTAAGTACTTATAATTTGTAAAAGATTCTTTTTCCATGCCTCATATGCTTCTGTAATTTGCGTTTCCAATTCTGCTTCCGGTTCTATTTTTTTTATTAATGTCAATCCGGTAAATGCCTCTTCTGGATACACAAATAAGCCGGCACCTATTGCTGCTCCCCTGGCGGCACCAAGCGAACCATCTGTGTTATATAGCTCAATTACAGCTCCGGTAAGTGTTGCAAGAGTATGAGAAAACAGGTCACTAAGGAACATATTTGCATTTCCTGCTCTAATAACTTTTGTTTCGATACCTGTATCTCTCATAACATCCATTCCATATTTAAGCGAAAATGCAATTCCTTCCTGTGCAGCTCTGAACAGGTGTGCTTTATGATGTATGTTAAAATTCAGATTTTGAATCCTGGAACCAATATTCCTGTTTCCTAATACCCTTTCAGCCCCATTACCAAAAGGATATACCAGTAAACCATTTGATCCGGCAGACACCCGGGATGCAATCTTATTCATTTCTTCATAGCCGGTTCCCTGATCAGCAACGTTTTTCTTTAGCCAGGAATTTAGTATGCCCGTTCCGTTAATGCATAACAGTACACCAATTCGTGGATCTTTTTCAACATAATTTACATGGGCAAAGCTATTGACTCTTGATTCAGGATCATATTTCACCTTGTCAGTAACACCATATATTACCCCTGATGTTCCTGCAGTCGCAGCAACCTCACCAGGTTCCAGTACATTCAGAGAGAAAGCATTATTTGGCTGATCACCTGCCCGGTATGAAACTTTCAGACCATGTGGCAAATCGAGTTCATTTGCAACAGACTCTAATAAAGCACCCTGGTCTGAGAAAGTCGGCCTTATTTCAGGGAGCATCGTTTTCGGAATTCCGAGGTGGTTCAGTAACAAATCAGAGATACTGTTATTCCTGAAATCCCAGAATATTCCCTCTGACAATCCCGGAATAGTTGTTTGCACATCCCCCGTCATTCGCATGGCAATATAATCACCGGGAAGCATGATTTTATTAATTTTTCTGAACAACGCGGGTTCGTTATCCTTAACCCATTTTAATTTTGACGCTGTAAAATTGCCCGGAGAATTAAGCAGGGAAAACAAACATTCTTCAGCGCCCAGATCTTTAAAAATCCTGTTTCCGGTTTCAACAGCCCGGCTATCACACCATATTATTGCAGGACGCAGAACATTA
>JAUVHQ010000050.1 GCA_030593185.1 Bacteroidota bacterium | reverse complement strand
GATCAGAAAGACAAACTTGTTGATCTTGAAACACAAAAAGCCCCTGTTGACATTCCGGTATTTCATATAACAAGAAATGTTGCAGATGACATTTTAAAAGGAGAAGGAAGAAATATTGAAAAGCTCGAGAAAAAACTCAATAAACAACGCAGTCCGGAAATATTTGAAACCGGTATAATTGTCAGGGGATTATCTGAAGTTCTGCAGGATAAATCAAAAACACGAAATATAATTGGTATGATAAAAGGGAATGATCCTGACCTGGCAGATGAATATATCCTTATAGGAGGACACCATGACCATCTTGGCATGGGAGGCCCCAATACCGGATCAAGGAAACCTGATACTACTGCTATTCATAATGGCGCAGATGATAATGCATCAGGTGTTGCCGCAGTGCTTGAAATCGCTGAGAAACTTTCATATAACCGCGATTCCCTACGCAGAAGCATAATCTTTATTACTTTTGGTGCAGAAGAAATGGGTTTGATTGGTTCAAAGTATTTCGTGAATAATCCTGTTGTTCCTATTGAAAAAATAAGTGCCATGATAAACATTGACATGGTTGGCAGGCTAAGTAATGAAAAGTCATTGCAGATCGGCGGCACCGCAACCTCCGTTTCAGGCGCCGAACTTCTTGATAATATTACAGGCAGCAAGAACTTTAACATGGCTAAGTCACCTGAAGGATACGGTCCATCAGATCATGCTTCTTTTTATGGAAAAGACATTCCTGTTTTCTTTTTCTCAACCGGGCCACATCTTGATTATCATATGCCTGAAGATGATATTGAACAGGTTAATTTCGAAGGGTTGAAATCTGTATCTGACTATATATATTATCTTACATGGGAACTGGCAAATAGAGATTCTTCGTTAGTATTCCAGGAAGCCGGTCCAAAGACAGGACAGCAGCGAATGAAGCGCCGAAAAGGAGTTACACTTGGTATAATGCCGGATTTTGCCGGACAGGTGAAGAACGGACTTCGTGCCGACTTTGTGTTAAAGGATCGCCCGGCTGATAAAGGCGGTATGGAGGATGGAGATATTATTATTGCAATCAATGGCAAAGCGATAAATAGTATATATGATTATATGTACCGGCTTGAGAAATTAAAGCCAGGACAAACTATTACAATTGAAGTAATAAGAGATAATGAAAAAAAGGTGTTACTAATCCAACTTTAGACAATGACTAAAACTGCTAATACAAAACTATTTTGGTTACTTGCATTTATCATAACTATTGCAGCTGCATACTATCAGAGGAAAACCGGACCAACCTATGCCAAAGAAATAAATATTACACTTGATGGCAAAAACTATGAAATTGAATTACCAAGGAGTCATGGCGGCGATGATGCATGCCCTGTTGAACTGGAGATAGCTGATAATGATGTTCAGGGAGAATTATTTTACAGAAAATATCCGACAAATGAAAACTGGCAGACTATCCTTTTAAATCGCGAAGGAGAGTTACTAACAGGGAATCTACCTCATCAACCTCCTGCCGGGAAACTTGAATACTTCCTGAAACTTTCAACCCGGAATGAAGAGCTTGACCTTTTTGAAAACAACCCGGTGATTATACGGTTTAAAGGGAGTGTTCCGGCAGGTGTTCTTATACCTCATGTCATTCTCATGTTTGCTGCCATGTTGCTGTCAAACTTCTCAGGCATCATAGCATTTATGAAACACCCTAAACAACGGTTCTATGGCAGAATTACACTGGCTTTGTTATTCCTGGGAGGATTGATACTGGGACCTGTGGTTCAATTCCACGCTTTTGGTGAATATTGGACAGGAATCCCTTTTGGTTGGGACCTTACTGACAATAAAACATTAATTGCCTTTCTTTTCTGGGTTATAGCAATTGCTGGAAACCGGAAACGGGAAAAGCCTTCCTTAACTGTTCTGGCTGCTGTGATACTGTTAATAATCTATTCTATTCCACATAGTATGTTCGGATCTGAACTCGATCCGGAAACAGGTGAGGTAATTTCCGGAATGGTGCAATTATTTTTATTTTAAAGATTGATATACTATAAACAAAAAAAAGCTCCGTGGTGCAACTTTTTCGTGATAAAATCCACACTGCTATTCGAAAAAACTATTAACGGATAAAATCCTTAGAGTTAGACGAATTACACTCTGAATTAGACAAATTTACTAAAAGAAATTAGTATATGATTAAACATATTTTGATTTTATTTGGATCAATTTTTCTTGGATTAGGTTTTGTCGGTATAATTGTGCCTGGACTTCCGACTACACCATTTTTATTATTAGCAGCCGGTTGTTATGTCAAAAGTTCAGATCGTTTATACTCATGGTTATTAAATCATAAATTACTTGGCAAATACATATATAATTTCAGAGAAACACGATCAATATCAATACGTAGCAAAATTATTTCGCTTATCATGATGTGGGTCATGATTGGTTTATCTATTTATATATTCATAAAAATTATCCCGGTCAAGATAATCATTGCGCTACTTGGAGTAATTGGCACCTTAGTTATCTTATTAATACCTACTTTAAGGAAATAATTAAAAACACTTTTATTCTTTGTGCCTTTTTGACTTAACACTAGTATTTATACAATAGACACAAAAAAAGTCTCATAGTATTAACTACGAAACTTTCTTACTAACAATAATTTCCCTTTGTATAATCCCTTTTTGGGGATAGTCTTTCTAAATCAGTTTTAAACCGGATTTTTGACTGGTAAATCTATTCTTCTTCTTCTTCTTCCTCTTCCTCTTCAACTACAACTTCAACTTCTTCTGCTTCCTCAATAGCCTCAGTTGTATCAACTTCTTCAACTTCCTCAACTGCTTCTACTTCTTCAACTACTTCTACTTCTTCAGCAGCTTGTTCTTCTTTTGGTGTGCTTTTGCAGCCATATAGACCAATAAAACAGACAGTGGCAAATGCCAGAAATAAATACTTAATTTTTTTCATTTTGAGTTTTTTTTGGGATTAGAAAACAATTTTATTCAAATATATTACTTTACATGTTAATATCCAATTATTTATTAATGTAATTTGTTTATTTATTATTTTAGAACAATCTTTAGTAAAAAATCAGTACTTTTTTTTACCCCTGTGTGCAGCATCAATAATTTTTATACGTCTTTAAGGTGAAAATGATGGAGAAGGAAACAGTTTACCGGAATATACATCAGGATATTATTGACGGATGCGTAATCGGAGATCAAAAGTCACAGTTCAAATTATACAAGCTCTATTATAAGGCAATGTATAATGCAAGTCTCAGGATAGTCAATAATTCCACGGAAGCTGAAGATATAATGCAGGATGCTTTTTTAGCGGCATTTGAAAAGATTGATACATATGGAGGCAAAGTAAGTTTTGGTGCCTGGTTAAAAAAGATAGTGATAAATAAATCACTTGATAATATTAAGAAAAAAAGAGTTGAACTTATACCAATTAAAGAACAGGAATACAGAATTGAAGATGAGAGCAGTAATAAAGAATCAGGAATTTCGGAAGTTTCCGTTGAAAATATTAAGAATTGCATAAACAAGCTTGCAGACGGATATAGAATAGTTCTTTCACTTTACCTTATAGAAGGATATGACCATGAGGAAATCGGGCAGATCCTGGGAATTTCCGGGTCCACATCCAGATCACAATTTACCAGGGCACGAAAGAAACTGATAGAGGAACTTAAGAAAAAATGAGCTTATGAAACCCACATGTTCTTTTAGCACAAATAAAAATGAATGTAATTTAATACATGTGGGTTCCATCAGACATTAAAAAATAAAATTATACACTGATGAATAATATAGATAAAATAATCAGGAATAACAGGGAGTTGTTCGATACGGCCGACCCGGATGAAGGACACTTCAACAGGTTTGCAGCCAAATTGAAGCTGCAAAAAAGGAAAAACCGTTCATTAACTTCCTATACATTCTTGCTTAAAGCCGCTTCGATAGCAATACTTGTTACGTTGTCGTTCCTCTGGACATACGACAACCTGATCAAACCTTCACCTGAAAATTCAGGGATCAGCCTGAGTGAAGTGTCGGATGAATACATGGAAGTAGAAGTATATTACAAACAACAGGTTAATTTGAGGTACGGACAAATACGTAACATGGATATTTTTTCAGATAGTATCCAAAGATCTATACTCTTAAAAGAATTGTCTGATATGGATTCAATCTATACAAACCTACAGGGTGAACTTAAAACAAATCCGAAAGACAAAAGAATTATCAACGCCATGATAGAACATTACCAATTAAAAGTTGATGTAATGAATCAAATTTTGCATCAACTGGAACAAATCAAAAATGAAAATCTAATAAAAAATAAAAATCATGAAAGCAATCAAATTTAAAACACTTTTATTGCTTGTTGTATTTGGTATAGCGATAGCCACAAATATACATGCACAAAAAGATAAGGTTGAGAAGAAGTACCACAAGGAATACAGTGTAACAGCAAATTCTCAACTTTACTTAGAAAACAAATATGGAGATATTGATGTCAGGAACTGGGATAAAAACCAGGTAATTATTGATATAGTTATAACTGTCAAACATCGTGATCGTGAAAGGGCAGAGAAACTCCTGTCATATCTTGATGTTGAATTCAGTCAGGAAGGCAAAGAGATCAGGGCAGTTACTCATTTTGATAGTAAGTTCAGCAAATCCAACTGGTCGCTCTTTGATAATGAATCCAAAGAGTTTAGCATAGATTATACAGTAAATATGCCTACTGATATGGATCTTGAGTTAAGAAACAAATACGGGGATGCCTTTATAAATGAATTATCCGGGCACGTAATTGTTTATATAAAATATGGATACCTGAAAGTCAATAAGCTCCTGCGGGGTAAGACAAAACCATGCAATGAAATCAATATTGGTTACAGCAAAGCTGAAGTTACTGAAGCTAACTGGCTTAAACTTGACATGAGCTATTCAAGAATTGAATTTGAAACTGCTAAAGCTATTATGGTTATGAGTAAATACTCAAAACTATATCTTAATGATAGCAGGTCGATTGTAGCTGAAAGCAAATATGATACGTACCATATAGGGGAGGTTGACAATTTTGTCTTCACCGGAGCATATGGGACACTCAAGTTTGATCAGGTGAACAAAACACTGAAACTGGACATGAAATATACCAGTTGCAGAATTAACTATATTCCTTCCGGTTTTGAAAAAATAAACATTGAAAACAAGTATGGTGGTATAAAGCTTGGTATAGATAGCAACGCATCCTATAAAATTGACGGAAATGCTGAATATGCCAGGATTCATATCCCCTCAGGATCAAAAGTCAGCCGGATTGAAGAAAATACTAAACTAAGCATTAATGGTTTGGTTGGTACCGATCCTAATACATCATCAGTTGTTAAAATATATACTAAGTATGGGTCAATTCACCTGGATGACTAATAGTTGAGCAAGTTGAGTGGTTGAGTAAGTTGAGTAAATTGAGTAAGTTGAATTACTTACTTAATTTACTTAACTTATTTATCAAGGAAATCCTGGTATGTCCTTTGCAGGTAAACGCTTCCCTGAAAAGGAGTTTTGCTTTTCCCATCCCCTTCTTCAATAATCAGTCGTTGGTTGATATTATCAAATACCTGGACAAGGGTATCGGTAACAAATCCCCAGCCGTTATTAAAAGTATAAAATGCAAAAGACCGGGATTCATGTGCAAAGAGGTCTTTTGAAAAAGGATAATTTTTATTTATATTAAGCTGACCAAAAAGTGTTTGGGGAATATCTGTCTGCGAACCATACTTTGTCACTTTTCTGCCCCCATCCTCAACAGCACCTCCAATCCAGATCATGGGTATCCTGAATTTTTCCAGGGCATAAACAGGACTGTTTCCCGGGTTACGCGCTCCGTGGTCTGCAACCAGAATTACCAGGGTGTTATCCCACCAGGGTTGTGTCTTTGCTGCTTTTATAAAATTCCCGAGACTTTTATCAGTGTAATATACAGAATTCAGAAACCGATTTTCTTCGTCTCTGCCATATATAACCGTCTCCATAGGTACATTAAACGGTTCATGACTGCTAAGAGTAAGGACAATCGAGAAAAACGGTTCTATGCAATTATTAAGCTCATATAATACCTTGCTAAAGAGAATATGATCGTGCACCCCCCATTTTGATGTTCTGTCTACATGGTCAAAATCATCAATTGTTACCAATAAACTGAAGTTTGAATTAACAAGATAGGATCGAAAATTGGCAAAGTCAATTGTACCACCATAAAAAAAGGAAGTAAAATATCCCATCTCTTTTAAATCATAAGCCAAATTGGGAAGCTTCGAATTTTTTCCCGTAAATTTGATTATTGATTTGGTTGGCTGAGAAGGATAACCGCTTAGGATGCCCACAATTCCCTTATCAGTACGATCACCGGTAGCAAAAAAATTGGTAAACAGTATTCCTTCTTTTGTAAATTTGTCAATATTCGGGGTAGCACCTCTTTTATCACCCATAGCACCTATCACTTTAGCTGTAAGGCTTTCAAGGGTGATTATCAGTATATTGGGATGATCAGCACTGATAACCTTCTCCACATAACCATCAGATTTATCAAGCTTTTCAACAAAATCCTCCGCCTGTTTATCCGAAACAACTTTATAGTTATTCTCACTTTCGTTAAGGTTCGCAAATGAATAGCCAAGATTCCAATGCACATTTATAGCGGCATGATTCAGAAAAGGATCCTTATGAAAAAATACCATACCTACATTAGCTGGAGCAATTCCCAAACCACCACGTATAGGAATTATAAGAAAGGCTGTAAGGAAAATAAAAATCCCTGCAGCGGCAAAATTTCCAGATTTCAGATTTTTAATAACAGTAGCAATCCATTTTCTGTAAGAAATCCAGAACACGCTAAGCATAATAACCCCAACCCCCAACTGTCTCACAACAGTCCATATCTTCACAGACGCAAACATCTCCTTTGTTGTGTCTATATAATTAAAAGCAGTATGATCAAGCCGGTAGCCCCAGTATTTGTATAATTCGACATCGACAATAACGACAGAGACAGCCAGAAAAAGAAAAAGAAAAGTATATATGTCCATAAATACCGCATACCATTTCCCTCCAAAGAATGACCCGGCAGCCATTACGAGGAAAGGCAGAACGAGAAGATAGGCGGTAGACGACAGGTCGAGCTTGAAGCCATGAATAAAAGATGCCAGCAAATTGAGAAGGCTACAATTCAGTGAGCTATCAAACTGATAGACAAGAAAAAGTATCCTTACAACTTCAAAAAAAGTCAACCAGAAAATAAAATACAGAAGGAAATACTTAAGCCGGAGTAACAAATCGTTTCTCATATTTTAACACTCAAACACCATTTAAGCTGAATTAGAAATGTTTAACTTCTGAATAAACTCACCTTATTCAGTTTCTTCAAACGCACATGACCTGACAACAAACCAGGGATTAAGCAAATCCGGTTTGTTATAAACCAACGATTCACCAGAATCGAACTGCAAAACCGAACAACCTGCATACAAAGCAATAGCATGACCGGCAGCAGTATCCCACTCCATGGTTGGCCCGAGCCGCGGATAAATATCTGCTTTACCCTCAGCAACCATGCAAATTTTAAGTGAACTGCCCTTTATTACAACCTCAGCTTCTCCATATTCCTGTTGCAGTTTCTTAAAATAATCTCTTGTCTCAGGAGACAAATGTGAACGGCTGCCTACAATACGAAAATTTTTAATTATTCTGTTTGCCTCAATTTTTTCGGCCCTTGCCAGCAACTTGTCTAAAGAAGAAAAATTATCCTTGTCAGAAACATTCTCAATTTTGTACGAGCCTGTTTGCTTTTCAGCAAAATAGAGTTGTTTATGAACAGGAACGAAAACAACTCCCATAACCGGGGTCTGCTTCTCAATAAGTGCAATATTTACCGTGAACTCTCCATTTCTTTTAATAAATTCCTTAGTTCCATCCAACGGATCAACCAACCAGTATCTCTCCCATCCTGACCTTTCTTCAAAAGGAGTCTTTTTTCCCTCTTCACTGAAATATGGGATACCTGTAGCTGAAAGTATCTCGTTTATAAGATTATCCGCTTTTCTGTCGGCTAGTGTTAAAGGAGACTCGTCTTCTTTAAATCGTACTTCATAATCTTCTGAGCTATAGACCTCCAGTATCTCCTCTCCTGCTCTAAGGGAAGCATGAACTGCATCCAAAAGCAGTTTTTCACTTTCTTTCATAATGTTACTGGTTACTGGTTATTAGTTACTGGTTAAAAATAAAGTAAGCTTAAAATTGCAACTGTTACAAACATATAGATAATCGTAAGGGGGAAACCCACTTTAAAAAAGTCTTTAAATTTATAACCTCCCGGACCATATACCATGAGGTTGGTCTGGTATCCGACCGGTGTCATAAAATTAGCTGCTGCAGCATAAGCTACAACAAGAATAAACGGCATATATGGCAACTCAAGGTTTACTGCCATTGTAAGCGAAATTGGAAAAATAATTGCCACAGCTGCTTTATTTGTAATATATGCTCCCATAAATGCTGTTATCAGGTATATACCAAACAGGATACCTATTTTGCCAAAAGGGATAAAAATATTAATGAAAAAGTTAGCAATCAGGTCTGCTGCTCCGGATTTAATCATAGCAGTACCTAATGCAAGTGACATAACAATAATGAGAGCCAGGTCATAATCAATTCCTTTTGGAAGATCTTTCGGATTAGTAACCTTCATAACAAGTGAAGCCAGAAGCAAAACTATAAGACCCATAAACAATGGAATAATATGTAATGCTGACAGGATAATAGATAAAACTAAACCACCAACCAGTGTGGGAATTTTATAAGCTTCAAAACGCTGAAAGGTTTTTACTTTTGAAATATAATAAAAGTCTCCTGTATCTCTTGATCTGCTTATAAAATCATCGCCTGAATATAACAATAAAACATCTCCTGCCTTTAAAACAACATCCCGGAGTTTACTTTCAATTGTTCCTTCATTCCGGTGAACACCGATAACTGCGGCATCAAATTGTGCGCGGAAGTTTATTTTATTTAGACTTTTATTAATAAGAGATGAGTTATGTGAAATGACAATTTCCACTATCTCGGTCTTTTTCTTCCTTCTTAACATACCCACTGAGGGAATCGAAAGTCCTAAATTTCTATCAATAAGATCAGTAACCTTATCTGTATTGCCGGCAAAAACAAGAATATCACTTTCGGCAAGGACAAGGCTATTTGAAACTACAAAAATCTTTTTTTCATTTCTTTGTATTTCAACAAGGTACAATCCTTTTAAATCCCGAAGTCCTGATTCTCCAACATTTTTCCCAATTAGCTTTGATTTCTTACGTATTTGGGTTTCAATTAAATAATTCCGGTTTGTTCCCTGCATATCATCCAATGGGTGCTTCCTTTCAGGTAGCAACCTGTAACCCCAAAACATAAAATATAAGTATCCAATAACAATCATGGGAAGTCCAACCCAGATAAAATCAAAAATATTTAAAGGTCCAAGATCTTGCACAATAGTCTGATCAACAACCAGACCATTCACAATTAAATTAGTAGAGGTGCCGATTAAAGTGGCACATCCACCTAAAATAGCTGCATATGAAAGTGGAATAAGAAATTTTGATGGTGAGATTTCATTCCGCTTGCACCAGTTATTTACATAAGGCATCATTACTGCAACGAGGGGAGTATTATTGAGGAAAGCAGAAAAGCCGGCTATTGACAGCATCATACGGCTTAGAAATCCTTTGTAGCTTTTTGCACCTGAAAATATTTTTTCAAACATATTATCAATTACTGCTGTACGCCTGATAATATCACCAAAAAGAAGTAACATGATTATCACTGCAATTTGCTCATTGGCAAAACCACTTAGGATCTCACGTGGGGTAAGAACACCGAAAAAACCAAGCACTATCACAGCTACCAGGAAAGTAAAAGTTGCTCCCAGTATTTCCAGATAAAGGGAAATAATAATGAAGAGAATAATAATCAGAACAAGAATAAGGTGAAAACTTATCATAAAATTCTGTTAATAAATGGAAGATAAGTCATAAAGTCAGCATGATGCACGATATATGCCTCTGTCGATCTTTTCACAAGGTCCCCTTCAGCAGCATGGGTTGCAATTATATGACATACTTCAGGTGGTACACCACATTCCTCGGCAAGTGAAACCCCGGAGAAAGGATGGCGTAAATATTTACCATACTTGCTCTGAACAGTTTTCCCATTCTCATCAAGCTCGTATTCAAGAAGTTTGCCTACATCAGCAAGAATGGCACCTGAGATGAGAACATCCATATCGACGGGTAGTTCTTCGCCAAAAAAACTTTGGATATTCTCACCACTTTCCTGTACTATATTCACAACACATCTTTTATGTGCCATAAAACTAACTTTTAAATCAGCTCCTGCTTTCAGAGTGAAAGGTATCTTTTCCAGATCCTCCGGACTCAAAACACTTCTTTCCAATGCGATTTCCCATGTTTTTGCTGTCTTCTCTCTTAACTCATCATCGTTGATCCAATTCAGTTCAGGCCAGATTTTTAAAACTTCCTTTTTCATTATTTCAATATTATGTATTAAACGTTAAATGTTATATGTTAAGAGTTATAATTTCAAAACTGTTACGAGTTTCGTGTTACGTGTTAGGAGTTAAGCTAT
>JAUVHQ010000237.1 GCA_030593185.1 Bacteroidota bacterium | reverse complement strand
ATAGCTTCAATTATCATAACAATTTCCCCTTTGGATATCTTTGCACCTTTCTTAATGTTTATCTTTATTACTTTGCCGGGCATAGGGGATGTTAAAACACCTGAACCGTCACCAAAATCTTCTTCAAACGACCATGTATCCATGTCATCCTGAAGATAATCTCTTCTGATTATCTCAAATATGTTCCCTTCATATGTAATATAACATTGTAATACACTTTTTTTAGAAATAAATGCGTGGACAGGGTTATTATTTATATATAAATCAATTTCCCCATTTGATATTCTATAGGTTTTTACTAAATATTCCCGCTTTTCTAATTCAATAATAAACTCACCTTTTTTATTGTAATAAACTATTGCTTCTTTTTCTTCTCCGTCAATCAGTATTGGTATTTTAATTATATTTCTCCAATAACCGATATAATTCCATATAAATTGCTTTTCCTTATCAAAAGAGGAAAAATCAGGAGCATTTTTACTTAATGCATAAGCTACATAAATAAGTACAGGAACATATAAAGTCAATTCCTGCTTTTTTCTTTCTATTCTATCAAGGATTGCAGAAGTTTTTTCAGTACAGAACAGAGTAGATATCTGATTATTTCTATAGCTTTTATGTTGCAAAATCCCAATTAAAAATGCGATATTTGTTTGAATGCCGTGAATGACATATTCGGATAATGCTGATTCAAGTTTATCTATCGCTTCATTCCTGTTTTTACCATAAACAATTAATTTGCTTATCATCGGATCGTATAAACTTTTAATCTCCGTAGCTTCACTTACAGCAGTATCAATCCTAATATTCTTACCTTCCGGTTCTTTATATAATGTCATTTTTCCCGGTGATGGCAGGAAACTATTTGAGGGATCTTCAGCATAAATTCTGGCTTCAATAGCATGCCCTTTTTGTACAATATCTTTTTGTTTATAACGTAAGGGATTTCCTGCGCTAATGAATATCTGTTCCTTAACCAGATCAAGTCCTGTTGTAAGCTCTGTTACCGGATGTTCAACCTGTATCCGGGTATTCATTTCAAGGAAGAAAAAGTTTAAATTTTTATCAACAAGGAATTCAATTGTACCAGCATTATTATAGCCGATTTTTTTACATATTTTAACTGCTGTTTCACCCATCTTCTCACGGATTTCGGATGTCAATGTAACTGAAGGAGATTCTTCAATAATTTTCTGGTAACGTCTTTGTATTGAACATTCTCTCTCAAATACATGTATTACATTCCCAAAATTATCTCCAAGCACTTGAAATTCTATATGCCGGGGTTCATCAAGGTACTTTTCTATATAAACAGTCCCATCACCAAAATATGTTTTTGCTTCCCTGGCGGTCGATTCCAAACCTTCACGAAGCTGTTTTTCATCCCTGACAATCCTCATCCCTTTGCCTCCTCCACCCGCTGCTGCTTTCAGCAACAGGGGAAATGATATCTTTTTTCCTGCTTTAATTAATGATTCAGTATCCTTGCCAACAGCACCATCAACTAACGGGATATTAATGCTTTTAATAAAACTTCTTGCTTCAATCTTATTTCCCATTAAAGCAATCACTTTACTCGAAGGACCGATAAATATTATACCTGAATTCTCACACGCTGTAACAAATTCAGGATTCTCAGCAAGAAAACCGTAACCCGGATGAATAGCTTCACAACCTGCTTTCAGGGCAATATTGATAATCTTATTTATGTTTAAATATGTTTCAGCCAGACTTTCCTTCCCTATACAGTAAGATTCATCTGCAACTTTAACATGAAAAGAATCGGCATCTGCTTCAGAATAAACAGCTACCACTTTTATACCCATTCCTTTAGCTGTACGCATCACGCGAATTGCAATTTCTCCTCTGTTGGCTATAAGTATTTTTTTAAATAATTTCATGTTCCAGATTTCATATTCCAAAATATTCCTATTTTACCAACATCCTCAGCATCTTACAACATATTTCCTATTTCTAAAGAGGCACGGGTTACGAGTACCAGGTTAAGTTGCTTTGCACGGAGTTTTTTACACTTTGCTCTATGCTCCAAGTAACCAGCAACCAGTAACCAGTAACCTTCCTACTACTTACTTTTCACTTCTTACTACTTACTTTTTTCGGGTTACCCATTTCGGAACTCTTTTTTCAAGAAATGCGCGCATTCCTTCCTGACCCTCTTCCGAGTTTCTTATCTCTGCAATTATTCTTGCAGTTTCCTCCAGTGCCTGATCTAAAGTTAACTTGTTAGATATATTGTAAATCAGGTTTTTACAATGCTCAATTGCCTTAGGTCCACTTGTTTGCAATTTGGCTATAACTGATTTAATATATGATTCCTGCTCATTAACGCTAAGTGATTTGTTAACCAGGCGGAACGATTCTGCCTCTTTTCCTTTAATTCGCCTGCCTGTCAACATAAGTTCCCTTGCTGCAAATTCGCCAACTCTTTTTATTACATATGGAGAAATACATGCCGGGATGACACCAATTTTTACTTCACTAAGAGAAAAAACTGTGTCATGATCGCAGTATGCCATATCACATGCGGCAAGCAAACCATTAGCCCCTCCAATAGCTGCTCCGTGAACCCTCGCTATTGTTGGTTTATTGCATGTGTAAATGGTATGGAAACATTTTGAAAGCTGGTAACTTTCCCTGTAGTTTTGTTCATATGTATAATTCGCAACATCCTTCATCCAATTAAGATCAGCTCCTGAACAAAAGGATTTCCCTTTTCCTTTTAAAATAACTACCCTGATTTTATCCAGCTTATTAATTTCTTCAAAACAATCAATCAATTCCGAGATCATTACTTCATTAAAAGCATTATGTATCTCCGGTCGGTTAAGCCATATAATAGCTATGTCATCTTCTAAATCTACTAAAATGGTTGTGGATTCCCGCATATGAAGTTAAAATGATTATAAATATTAAAAAATAGCAACTATTCAGTGTCTCAAGTTTGGAATTCTAAAATAGCTAATCTCAACATACTTTGTATTTTCAAGTCTGCAATCTTCAGTCTTCAGTCTGCAATCTGAAGGCTGGTTTATTCATGCTTTTCAGGATTTTAAATCATGTGATTAAGTGATCGTGTGTTATAATTATTTGATTGTTATTTATTTTCTTGCCGACTGTTGACTGTGGACTGCCTTACATCCTGAACACTCCGAATTTTGGATCAGGGAACTTCCTGTTAAGAGACATTGATATCCCCATAGCCAATATTTTCCTTGTATCCACCTGGTCAATTATTCCGTCATCCCATAATCGTGATGTACTGTAGTAAGCAGAACCTTCGTAATTATACTTATTTAATATTTCGTTTCTTAGTTTTTTCAGTTCCTCTTCCGGGGCTTTTTTATTTTTTGCTTTAAACTGATCTCTTTTTATGGTAACCAGAACATCAGCTGCCTGATCGCCACCCATGACAGATATTCTTGCATTTGGCCACATAAATAACAATCTTGGTTCGTACGCACGACCGGCCATTGCATAATTACCTGCTCCAAATGATCCTCCGAAAATTATTGAAAACTTTGGTACCGTAGCATTTGCTACCGCATGCACCAATTTGGCTCCATCCCGTGCAATACCTTGCTTTTCATATTGTCTGCCAACTATAAAACCTGTAATATTCTGCAGGAAAATGATAGGTATTTTTCTATGTGTACATAATTCAATAAAATGAGTTCCTTTCAGAGAAGTTTCGGAGAATAATACTCCATTATTTGCAAGAATTCCAACAGGATATCCCATAATTCTTGCAAATCCGGTTGTCATTGTTGGGGCATAACGCTGTTTAAACTCATGAAATTTGCTGCCATCAACCAATCGCATTATGATCTCCTTTGAATCAACAGGTTGTTTTATATCAATAGGGGCAATTCCATACAATTCTTCAGGATCGTATGCAGGTTCTTCAATCGGAGCAAGATCAAGAGTTTGTCTTTCAGGTAGTGGAAGTGTTTCAAAAATATTTCTGCAAATCTGAATAGAATGTTTATCATTTTCAGCAAAATGATCTGACACACCTGAAGCTGAAGTGTGTACATCAGCACCACCAAGCTCCTCTGCAGTAACTTCTTCACCGGTAGCAGCCTTTACCAATGGAGGACCACCTATAAATATTGTTCCCTGCTTTTTCACAATAATTGTCTCATCA
>JAUVHQ010000336.1 GCA_030593185.1 Bacteroidota bacterium | reverse complement strand
TGTTGAAGTTGATAAGCTTGGTGATCCGGAAAAGATTATTTCCGGTACTACAAGGATCACTAAGAGTCCGGATAGATTATTATTGGCTGAAATGACCGCAAAATTCTGTGATGAAACAGGAATTATCCATGAGGGTTTTTCATTTCAATCAGGCGCCGGTGGAACATCACTTGCAGTGGGAGAGTATTTTAAGAAGATTATGCAGGAAAAGGGGATAAAAGCAAGGTTTGCCAGGGGAGGAAGCAATATGTACCTGGTTTCCATGCTCGAAGAAGGTCTTATTGATTATATTCTTGATGGACAAACTTTTGACATGGAAGGGATTCGTTCAATGGCAGAAAACCCGGGACATGTCTGGACCAGCCCTTTTACTTCATATAATTATCACGGAAAAGGAAATTTTGCAGGTATGGTAGATGTTGCTATTCTTGGTGCAACTGAAGTAGACGTAAATTTTAATGCTAATGTTGTAACTCATTCCGACGGATACCTGCTGCATGGAATAGGAGGGTGGCAGAATTGCCTGTTTTCAAAAACAGTAATATTACCTATACCTTTGTTTCGTGATCGTATACCTGTGGTTGTTGATGAAGTTACAACTCTTTGCGGACCGGGAGAACTAATCGATGTAATAGTAACAGAAAGAGGGATTGCTGTAAATCCATTAAGAACCGATTTGCTTGAGAAACTTAAAGGATCTGACCTGCCTTTAAAAAGCATAAATGAACTAAAGGAAGAAGTTGAAAAGATATGCGGGAAACCCGAAAAAGCACATTTTGACGATCAGATAATTGCTGTGGTTAAATGGGTGGATGGAACAGTACTTGATGTTGTAAGAAAAGTGAAGGAGTGACTTTACCTGATACTTCTTCCGTCATCAAAATGATTTTGATGTTTCTCATCACAAAAGAAAATTCGTATCCGCACTGTATCTCTCATAAAGTTTATCCTTCCAATTTCAACATCTGTTATATTTAATCCGGTTCTTTTCTTCAGATCATCAATCAGTTCTTTTCTTTTATCCGGCTTTATCAAGTCAATCTTTTCGTAGTTGATAAATTTTGAGTTCCCGGTATTTTTTTGCCAGAATAATTCAGCTGCCCATGCAACTAGCAAAATGATCATATTTATGAAGAGCAATTCCACATAACTGGTTTGATCGTTAAGCATAGCATTTATAACAGATATTCCGATAACCAGGAACAGATATGTCATCTCCTTTACGGGTATTTGTCTGGTCCGGAATCGCAGGATACCAAACAGGGCAAACAAACCGATAGCAACCCCTGTACTGAGATCAGCAATACTTACAAGTGAATAGGTTACAAGGAAAACGATAGTGCTTATCAAAATGTATGAGAAAAAATATTCCTTTCTTCGGGCAAGTGGGTAATATAAAAACCTGACAAGGATGAGCACTGCCAGAAAGTTGAAAAAGAACCTGATGAGCAGCTCAAAGAAATTGTGAACATTAATGAATTCGACACCGAATATTTGTAATAACTCAGGAAATAAATTGATGGTTAAATCTGCCATGGCTCATCTGTTTAAGTGTTAATAATTTAGGTTTGTAACGGTTATATTTAATTCCTTCATGGGTTAATACGATCCCTAAAAGATACTTACTAAGTCCCTGCGGAAAAATCCTGTGATCCAATAACAGGTTAATAAAATCAGATCGTGATGAGGATCTGCTATGTTTAACTTCAGCAATAGCAATAAAAGGTAGTTCAAATTCTTTATCATTACCGGTAAACCGCAGACCTGTATCAATCGTAATTCTCTCTTTCACAGTCTTATGTACCAGGGTTAGCCTGTTGAATTTGGTGTGGATCCTCGGGATAAGATCTTTAGCCTTGTAAGGTACAAGTTGATTTATGAAATCAGCTGATTCTCCAACCAGGGCTTCCTCAAATGCAGGTCGCCTGATACGTGTCTTAATAGTCCTTCTTTTGTTGTTCTTGAATTTTACTTCGAGAAAAACAACTCCGGAATCAACATATTCCCTGAACCGTACTTTGTATCTGTTTAATTGCCTGTTATGATGAACAGTGTACATATTGAATTCCTGAGTGTCAAAATAAAGATTGTTGTAGGTGAAAATTGATCCTGACTTTTCTTCCAGTATCCTATAATTAGCAGATGACTTTTCAAGTATTCCGGGAAGCAGTTCTGAAGAGAATATGAACTTGGTATCGATCCGCTCCATTAACCTGACCTTATCCATTTTTGCCAGGGAAATGGTATCAAAATTTTTTATAATATGTTTCAAATTACTCAAACCGGATGATTAAAAAATTCTGGCGCAAATTAAAAAGAAAATGTATGAATAAAGCATAGTTATACCAATAAATTTCAGAAAACAGGAAACAAATAGTGCGAATAAGGGAGTGTAATGTTCCTCTCTTCCTTTACTCTTTTGGCATATTTTCAAGCACATCGACCAGTAGCTTCCAGAATCGCTGTGTTGATCCTATATGAAGTTTTTCATCAGGCGAATGCACACCCTTCATTTGCGGACCTACAGAGATCATATCCAGATCAGGATATTTTTCAAGAAACAACCCGCATTCCAGTCCGGCATGAACTGAACGTATTACAGGTTTCTTATTGAACAATTTCTCATATGAACCGGCAAGGAACTTTGCTATTTCAGAATCAGGGTTCGGAGCCCATCCGGGATAGCTTCCGGCATATTCAACTTTGGCTTTGGCAAGCTGGAATGTGCTTGCAACCTGATCGGCAATATCTTGCTTAGCCG
>JAUVHQ010000169.1 GCA_030593185.1 Bacteroidota bacterium | reverse complement strand
CACGCATTAATTCAAGACCGATGTTCAATCTTTTGCGTTGTCCTCCGCTAATTAACTTCTTCAGTGGATTACCAACCTGTAAATCTTTTATATCTTCAAGATCCAGATCCTGTAGGATGCTTAACACTTTTCTAATTATTTCATTTTTATCTGAATCACTAAAACAGAGCCGTGCATTATAGTACAGGTTTTGAAATACCGTGAGTTCTTCGAATAACAGATCGTCTTGTGGCACATATCCAATAAGGCCTTTAAACATATGCCTGTAACGATATACATCATGTTCGTTAATCAGCAACTGTCCGCTATTTGGTTGTTGGGTCCCATTCAAAATATTAAGTAAAGTGGTTTTTCCAACACCGCTGCCACCCATTATTCCTATAAGCTGTCCTGATTCTTCAGAAAAACTAAATTCATGTATCCCGTTTTCACTCCTTTTAAATTTGAATTCAATTTTTTTACCTGTAAAAATGATGCCTGGTTTTTCGGAAAGAAATCTAGCCGCAACGTCATGATAATAAACCGATTTTATATTGGGCCCCTTTATAATAGATCCCGGTCTGAATAAATAAAGCCGTTCAGGAATAATTTGATGCCCTTCCATGAACAAATTAAGTCCGCCAAAATATTTTAACACATAAGAATTAATACTTCGGATAAACAACACTTCAATCTTTCCATACAGGTTTTCTCTGAATAGATGCTTCTCTTCCTGATGTAGCTGTTCCGTTTTTGTCATAAACCTGGCAATATTATCCGACCATTCTGTAATACGATTATCAATAGTCAGCATATTATCCCTGCTGATTTTTTCAATCCCTTCTCCAAGAATAAAAGCCTGAATGTCTATGAATTCTGCACTGGAAATGTTAAAAGTCTGTGCAACAATATTAATGAAGCTTTTTTCCTGTTGAGTTACTACATTGTCTTCATTAACAAATTCAATCAATTGCAGCAAAACAATTATCCGTTCATTACGACGCAATTCTTTACTTATCTGTCTGCAAATATTTGTTGTCTGGAATGATATAAGAGCCTGGTTGCTTTGCTGATCTTTCCGGTTTTCCTGTGTTACTTCACGTTTATAGAAATCCTGATAATTATCAAAAAGCTTTAGATATTCTATTGTAAGTAGCTTGTTCAGATAACGTTCCAGATATGCTTTTACAATAGTTCTGCCCTTTTGTGTAGCCTCTTTACGGTCAACCATAGCAACAATGGCGAACAGGTGCATTAAAGCATTAAGAATTGACTCACTCATAACATTAATAGCATCTCACAGTATTTTATAAAATAGCTTAATCAACAGTAATAATAAAATAAAAAAAGCCCATACGCAAGTATGGGCTATAAAATAATATGTCTTTATACTAACTTGTAACAAGTTGCGTTCTTAATTTTTCAACTTCTATTACTATAGCATTAACCTGCTTTTCACTAAGATTTTCATCTACAGTTTCATAGATATTATACAAAGGGGTTAATTCTTTAATCATTTTATCAATTTTTTCATCTCCTTTATTATCATTTAAAATATCCATAAGCGTTTCGAATGAAATTTTTTGTTTATGAATAATTTTCACAAGTCCGATATTATGATAGACATTAACAGAGACCTGGGTTGTAATGAACAGAGATTCTACCCAACTTCCTGTTACACCAAGTAAAGCAAGATTTGCTTTCCCGTTTTGATTCAGTTGTGAATAAATGTCATAAAATGAATCTGTTATAAGATCAACCAATTTTTCTTTTTTATCAATACTGTTCTCTACTTCATAAATAAGTTCTTCATTATAAATACTTGCAATTCCCAGATCATCAGCGAGTTTTCTGGAAGTTTCAAGAAACAGCATTACTTCCTGTTTCATCTGGTAGGTGCTTGCATAGGCAAGATCAGCACCATAAACACCAAGATTAATGGCTTTTTTTGCTTCGGTGAAATATTGATCAGCATTTTTTGTAAGATTTGACACTCCAATGTCATAACCCATTTCAAGATCATTTATCATTTCTATTACTTCAAATGACGTTGGCAGGGGATATATAAACTCTTTAAGATCACTTTTTATTGCTTCTTTAGCTACAGGTTTCAGAAGCGTTTTTTTCTCTGTTTTTTCTTTGTCTGACCGTGGTTTACAGGAATAGACTGTAAAAATAAGTCCTCCTATAATCACAGATAAAATAAAAGTTTGGATAATTTTTGTGTGTTTCATTTATTTCTTCGTTTTATACATAAATAATGATTTAAATATACAATAATTATTTAGAAGAATAATTAAATAAAAAATCCGTTTAATGTCTGCAGGAAAACAAATTAACACAACTTAATTTATGATTTCGTCCCTGGTTTTTCTGATTTGATTTTTTATTTGTAAAATATTTACTTTAGTAATATCAATCTGGTTCCCTGATGTGACGATTACTTTATTCACTGTATCAATCCTGAGATCATTTTTTTTATAATAAATATCAAATTCGCTGAAATAGTTTTGCAGTAATCTTAATTTCCTGTAATAAATTGCAACTTCTGTGTCCTGGTGGTAGTTTTTAGCAAAACTTACCAGGGAATTTAAAGAGTATTTTTGTTCGGCGATAATAGAAACAATTTCCGGATCAGGATTTTCTTCATTGTATAGTGCTTCGGTTGCAATGTATAATGCTTCAACCCATCCCCCTATTATGATCATTGCAGCTGCACTTTCCCTATTTTGTTCCTTCAGGTGATTTTTCATAATAGCAAAAGTTGCTGTTGCAATTTGCACTAAAGAATCCGGATTATTAAAATTTTTATCAAGTGATTCCCTGGGTGTATAAATTACATCATCCGGTATCCCTAACTGATTTGTTAGTTTTTTAATGACAGCCCAATAATTTACTGATTCCTGTGACAAATGGAACAACTGTATATAACTCAGATCAACACCATAAACTCCAAGATTCAGGGCAATTTTTGAGCTGGTTATATAATTTGATGAGTTTTCAGCAGAATTAAGAATAGCCGGGGTGTATTCTGCCCCAACACTTTCAAAAACTCTTGTTACTTCAATCGGAGAATATAAACCGTAAAAAATAGATTTTTCGTTTTTTACCATTTTTCCAATGTTTTGGTATATATCTCCGATATCCTCGATTTCCTTGTCGAGGTTAATTTTTTGTTCCTCCCGGACTTGACAACTGAAAAACAGGTGGGTGATTATAATGACACTAACGAGCGATCTAAAGATCTTCCTCAATGAAAAAATAATTGAATTTTTGTAAATCAAGTTGTTCTTATCAGGCATCTTACAACATTTTAATTGAGTTAAAAGTAGCAAATATTGTTATACCATCCAAGGGACTAATTAATTCGATTTTTCGATACAATCTTATATTACTGAATTATCCTTTCGCCCAGATCTTTCGAGAGTTGTTTTTTTAGATCATTCAGTAAAATACGCCGTGTCTGCAAATTTTCAATCTCTTCAATATTATTTTGTTCCTGTGCTTTTCTTAATTCCTCCTGAATCTTTTTAATTGTAATCATTATCTTCTTATTCTTGAATGCAATGAGGATTTCCGGTATTACCTCTTTTAGCTTCATTTCTTCTGTTTCTATATAACTCTCATGTTTTGACCAAATTTTACTTATTTCAGGAGCCGGACTTAACAATTCGGCTGCCATATCACTAATAGTCTGATCCTGATGGTTAATAAAATACTTTTCTTCAATTTTTTGTTTATTATTTTCTATGTACTGAATCTCTTCAAATATTTGCCTGCAAACCGGATGGTCAAATTCCAGTTCATCATTAATTATTTCATTTATTAAAAATTCGGTCACAGTTATTATTTTAGCTGCTGCTTCTTCATCGGGATAGATTTCTATAAAATCCAGGTTACCATACAATAACAGCAATCGAATAATCTCTTTTTCCTGGACATCTGTTGTTTCCTGAAAAACTCTTTGTTGCTTTTCCCCGGGTTTCTCCTTAATTTCTTCTTCTTGCCTTGTAACATGGCGATATCTTTGTTCAGCTTTTTTCCTGCGGATCTTATTTGCCTCCGAGTTCAATATCCCTTCATCTACTTTCAACAACATGCTGCACTCTTTAATATAAACCGATCGGTTTATACTTTCCTGAATAGCGGCAATTGATTGAACAATATCTCGTATCATGGATGACCTTTTCACCGGATCGTTTCCTGCATCTTTAAGCAAAAGATTGGTTTTGAAGCGGATAAAATCAGTTGCTTCTGCTGAAAGAAATTCTTTAAATTCCTTACTGCTAAGTTTCCGGGAATAGGAATCCGGATCTTCTCCCGGGGGTAATAATATTACCTTAATATTCAAACCTTCTTCAAGAATAAGATCAATCCCTCTTAGTGAGGCTTTAATACCGGCTTCATCTCCATCAAACAGAATTGTTATATTCGGTGTAAATCTCTTAATAAGCCGGATTTGATCTTCAGTAAGTGAAGTGCCCGAAGAAGCTACAACATTGTGAATACCGGCCTGGTACATTGCAAGAACATCAGTATATCCTTCAACCAGAAAACAGTTTTCTGTATTAACAATTTCTTTCTTTGCCTGAAAAATACCATATAATACCCTGCTTTTGTGGTAAATATCCGATTCAGGTGAATTTAAATACTTAGCTGCTTTTATTTCTTTTTTTAATGTTCTCCCTCCAAACCCAATTACCTGTCCGGATAAACTATGAATAGGAAAAATAACTCTGCCATTAAAGCGGTCAAATGTGAAATTTTCCCTTTTTATAGTAAGACCGGTTTGAACAAGGTAGTTCAGTTTATAACCCGCCTCTTGAGCAGTTTTGGTAAATGAATCTTTTTGTTCCAGACAATATCCAACTTTAAACTCTTTCAATATTTCATGACGAAAGCCCCTTTCTTTAAAATAACTTAACCCAACAGATATCCCTTCCTGATGTTTAAATAAATTCTCGTGAAAGTTACCAGCAGCAAATTTCGTTAAAATCAACATGCTCTCCCGCTGATTCTTTTGCTCAACTTCTTCGGCTGTAAGTTCTTTCTCAATAATTTCAATATTATATTTCCCGGCCAGGAATTTAAGTGCTTCCGGATAACTTAAATGTTCGTGCTCTATAATAAAGTTTACTGCATTACCTCCGCTACCACAACCAAAACATTTATATATGCCTTTTGACGGGGAAACTGTAAAAGAGGGGGTTTTTTCATTATGAAAGGGGCAGAGTCCAACATAATTCACTCCCCTTTTCTTCAGAGTAACAAAATCCTGTACCACATCAACAATTTCAACACTGTCCATTATTTTTTCAATCGTAACCCTGTCAATCATCTGCTTTATTGTTAATCAGACTTTTATTTAATTAATAACAATGAAAATAATTCTATGCTAAATTACATAATAATTTATCAGTA
>JAUVHQ010000075.1 GCA_030593185.1 Bacteroidota bacterium | reverse complement strand
GGAACATCCGCCTGCCCGGACCCCAATAATCAGGTTGTTTTTGAGATTAGCAGGAAAAAACCGAACACTTCATAATTTGTTTCCAATAACAAAAGAAAAATTAGAAGTTATCCGACGTTGTGAACATTCTTCATCAACATTAACTAAATATTCGATCCCTGATAAAGAACGGCGTGTTAATAGCCCGTTTTAATTCCATGTCTTTATGTTATTGCTCATCGAGTGGCACGTCTTCCCATTAATGCCCCGCTAATTGCTCCTATCAGCGATAACACCCAACCACCACAAATTATCATCCATAATGCTGTTATCCAAAAATTAGGTTCAACAATTGCAGCAATTATACCCATCGCATTACAGATGATTGGCACGTACCAAACGCTGTTGGGATTCTCCCTACATATGAAAAAACAGGCAAAAACAATCACAATATCATAGCTGATATAGGCAATTACTTCACCGACCGTGTAGGCAAGGATAAATAAAAAAATAAATGACAAGACTGCCGTTATTATTGATAATACCCAACTTGGAATCCTGGATAAGAATGACTTCTTTTCTTTTGTTTCCATATTCTTATTATTTTTTAGCTTATTAATCCTATGTGGCATAAGAAGGGGAGATAATAATAATGCCCGATCAGGCATCAGTTTATTTATCCTTTCTCAAATACCAGCTTATGATGAAAAACGAACCGAGAATAATTATTGCTAAACAGAGAAAGAATGTAACTAAAAAAAAGTTCGGACCACGGAAATTAAAAAAGTATAACATCGCAATTCCAATCAGTGTAATAATAGTCCCTCCTATCAATTCCCATTTCCAGGCTACATAGATCAGTGCCAGCAGTATTAACCAGGGTATGGCATTAGGGCTATTTTGTATAATACCTTTAATACCACCCCCATAACCTTCAGATCCGGACAATAGGGCAAATATGAATACCAGTATCCCTAATACCAACAGGACATATCTTGCAGTATAACGAAGATAATTAGCGATTTTTACCTTTTTGTTAGAATTCATAAGTTGATGTTTTATATGTTAAAGTAAAATAAAAATGTTCCTGCTTCTTCATTCAAATTTACATTAAAAATATTCCATCTTTTTTCATATATTTGGTAATATAGTTTCATCACTATTAATATCAAACTTAAATAAGTATTTGGAGTTGCATTTGAAAAACAGCTGTATTTGGATTGTAAAATAATTTACAGGTGTTTTTCAGTTAACCAGGCTAATTACAGACTATTTTTGTGAAGGAAAGAGACATTCAATATCTGAAAATGTTGAAAAAGAAGATTGCTTTAACAATGAGGCAGTCAAATCCGGGTATTTCCAGCAATATCAGAGAATGGAAAGGACAAGATATTATTGATTTTCAGGAAGAGCTCTTAAATAAGGTTAACGAGCATATCAGTGAGAAATGGTTTTATACTCACATGAAGTCTGAAAATGAAAAGCTCCCAAGGATTGATGTTTTAAATTTTCTTAGCAGATATACAGGATACAAAAACTGGAATGATTTTAAATATAAAAACAAAAAAGACATTTCTTTTTTTCCGGATCGTTACGAATCAAAAAAAATCTTTTCTTATCTGAAAATATTTGGTCTTTTATTCTTTGTAGTAGTATCTATCCTGCTGATTAAGACATTAGGTAATAATAAATACCAATTTTATTTTACAGATGCTTATACAAAAAAGAATGTTATTAATGGATTGATCGAAATTAGTATTCTTAATGCAAACGAATCACCGGTACTAAAGAAATGCGACCAGGATGGTTGCTTCACATTGAAAACAAAAAAGCAAAAAGTCCGGTTTGTTATTAAGGCACCTTATTATAAAACAGATACTATTACCCGCATATTGGACAAATTTGGAAATATTGAAAAAATTTACGTGTACCCCAACGACTTTGCATTAATGATACATTACTTTTCGGTAACAAATGTTGAGAATTGGGAAAAAAGGAGAGCCCAATTAGATAATATGATCGCCGACAGTGCTTATATATTTCAGGTTTTTAGTAAAGACCTGGTTGGCATGGAGTTGTATAATAAACAGGAGTTTATTGATATACTTACAATGCCGGTTAACAGTTTAAAAAACATTGATATCATCGAAACTATTTATACAAAAAACAAAATTTCGCTTTTAAGATTCAGGCAGCTAAAGGATGAATAAATGAAAATCAAGATATTACACATATCAATATTCTTGTTAGGACTGATCATCCTCTGTTCTCCGACATGTGAAGATCCGGGCCGGGTTGGGGAGCCCGAATATGTAAAAGATGAAATAAGTCAAACTGACAAAGAATATGTTCTTCAAATCCGTGATGAAATAATGTATTCCATTAGAGAGGAATTTAAAGCCGAGCATCTCACTGGTATCAACAGGGAAGCTTTCGAAGAACGAGCCAAAGAAAAATTAATCGATTTTGCTGACTACCTGGGTGTTTTTTCAACAAAAGCGTATGATACTCTATTCAGGCAACAAGCCAGGCAAATGATGGTAAACTTATTTATTAACCATGATGCGCTCATATCAATAAGCATGTCTGGTATGAATGTTTCTAAAACAAATACTTTAGAAACCCTTATTCATGATATCTCCACAAGTGAGTTTAATTCGGTTAAACTAAGAATCATTAATCCTGAAATTTTTGAACTTTTACATACTGAGGAAACAGCAAAATATGTCGGGAAGATAAAGTTCTCACATGAACTGTTGGGTATTAGTTCTGATGACACCCTGCTCCTTGATTCCGGCATCAATCAAATCGACATTATTGCTGCAAAATTTTATAATACATTTGGAAATGACTCTATCAGGATATGGGAAGTTTTACTTGGGGACATAAGATAATCTTGTTTTTCTGCGGCAATCTTTTTCACCTGTTTGATAAGGGTTTATAAAACAGCCATTCTTCTACTACCTTATATCTAAATATCCATAATTGCTTCAACATCTTTATCAAGCTTAGGAGGAGCAGACAGCAGGGATATTGAAATAAAAAGAGTTAATGAGGTTACAACAGAGATGGCACCTATATTAATCCCAAACGGTATTGTAATTTTAAAAGTTTAACTAAAAAATTAATTCCCAGACTTGCTATTATGGCAGTGTTTGCCGCCAAAGGTGTAGCTCTCTTCCAGTTGAAGCCAATAGCCACAACAGGAACAATAGCGGCAGCAAATGTTCCCTAACCTAAAGCACTCAGAGTTTATAAATAAGCTATTAATCAGTTATTGCCTGGTACGAAAGGTTATTGAATTCCCGTCTTATCTGAAGATGATTGTTTGGCATTATCTGTAACATTAAAATTATGATCATTTCCTCCTTCGGATCAATTCTGAAGTAAGTACCGGCTGCTCCGGCCCAACCATATTGCCCTTTCGTTGTAAGGACCAGGTTTGGTGCAGGATCTGTAGTAACCGCGAAACCAAGTCCAAAACCGGCACCTTTACTAGGATAAACAACAGGCCCACCACCATAAGGAATACCATCTGTATGATCCATGGTCATCATTTCCAATGTTTTCGTACCAAGTATTCTTGTCCCATCCAGTTCACCACCATTAAGCAGCATCTGGCAGAATCGAAGGTAGTCGGTTGTGGTAGATAACAGTCCGCCACCACCTGAGAAAAGAGTTACCTCCCTTGTGTATTGACTTTCGGAAGGTAAATCAATTACACTCAAGCCCCCGTCTTTTTTTGGTGTATAATTTGTGGTAAATCTGTCTGTTTTTTCATCTGGTACTTCAAAGCCAGTATCATTCATTTTCAGTGGTACAAGTATATTTTCTTCCAGGTATTTATCGAGCGGCTGACCTGATATCTTTTCAATTAATAAACCTGTAATATCAACTGAAATTCCATATCTCCATTTTGTTCCCGGCTGGAAATATAATAGTATCTCCTTTACCCTGTTCATGAACTCTGTTAAATCCTTACTGCCCCAGATTTGTTTTGCGCTATACAATGAATCAACATAACCTCCCTGGCCCCATCCATAACCAAGTCCGGAGGTGTGTCTTAGCAGATCAACGATCCTGATTTCCGATTTCTGATCTTCTAATACAGGAGGATTACCCTCTTTGGCTAAAACTTTTATTTCTTTAATCTCAGGAATAAATTTTGAGACTGGGTCAGTCAATTGAAATTCACCCTGTTCATACAACATCATCAAACCAACACTTACAATTGGTTTGGTCATTGAATAGATCCTGAAAATTGCATCTTTCTCCATTTTCTTTTCAGATTCAATATCTGCATACCCAAATGTTTCAAAATGTGCAATTTTACCTTTCCTGGCAACTAGAGTTACTATTCCTGCTAACTTATTTTCATCAATATAACCTCTCATTTTTTCGTTAATTCTCAGCAATCGTTCAGAAGAGAAACCAACATCCTCAGGTTTTGTTATACCAGACGATTGGCAAAAAAGAGTTGCAGGAAACAACATGATTGCCAGCAACAAAATAGTTTTTTTGGATGGTAATCTCAATACATTTTTATTCATAATTGTCATAACTTTTATGTTTAAATGTTAATTTTTTAAAAAGTACCAGATATATCAGTATTTACAGCTCAACAAAAAGGAATTCATCCACAACCACACCTGCAGCACCAATACAGAAAATTTCAAAAATCCCGGGCTGGTAAATCGTTTTTCTTTTTCATTTCAATAGATTCTGATATAACATCAGAAAACAGATAAGTCTGCCTCGTTATTGTCGATTGTAATTAATTAAGTAAACTTGTGGTTAAGATAAATGTTAAATTGAAATTAAACAATTTAATACTAAAATAATATGAAAAATAAAACTTCAAGAAGGCAATTCATTAAAAAATCAGCAAAAGGTGCTGTGGTTCTTGGAACCAGCGGGTATCTTTTCGCGATTCAGGGATGTTCTAAAAACAAAGAGTTTGATTTAATCATTTCAGGAGGGATTGTATATGATGGTTTGGGAAATCCGGGTAAGGAAACTGACATAGCAATAAATAATAATCAAATTTTTCGAATCGGGGAAAACCTGAATAAGAGTAAAGCCAAAAAAGTTATTGAAGCTAATGGCCTGGCAGTGTCACCGGGATTCATTGATGTACATACTCATACCGATTGTGAACTTCTAGTCAACCCAAAAGCGGAAAGCTATATCCGGCAGGGAATTACTACCGAGATAAGTGGCAATTGTGGTAGCAGCCCTTTTCCGGTTGCTGACGTGATTTTTGAAGAGATGAAAAGCCGCCTCAAGGAAGTATATGATATTGAACTCAATTGGAAAGATATAAATGGTTTCTTTCAACGAATTGAAGAAAAAGGGATTGCTCATAATTATGCCACTATGCTGGGTCACGGTGATTTAAGAGGAAAGGTTGTTGGGTTTAACGACCAACCTCCAACTGAAAGCCAGCTTGCAGAGATGAAAAATATTGTAGAAAAGAATATGAAGGCTGGTGCAATAGGTCTTTCAACAGGTCTCGAATATGCACCGGGCAGTTATGCAAATACAGAAGAAATTATTGAACTCTGCTATGTTGTAGCTAAAAATAATGGGATTTACACAACACATATGAGAAATGAAGGGAATATGCTTATCGAAGCAATTGACGAGGCAATTGAAATAGCCAGGAAAACCAATGTTAGTCTGCAAATATCACATTTTAAAGTTGCCTATCCTGCTAACTGGTCGAAGATTGATATGGCTTTGAAGAAAATCGAAGAAGCAAAGCAAGAGGGAATCAATATTTTAGCAGACAGGTACCCATATATTGCCGGTTCAACCGGATTAAGCTTTTATTTTCCACTTTGGGCAAGACAGGGAACAACAGAGGAATTCATTACAAGATTAAAAAATCCTGAATTAGACAGAAAATTACGTGATTATTCTAAAGAACAGGAAAAGAAACTCGGTTCCTGGGATAAAGTTCTTATAAGTGATGTTTTCACTGATAAGAATAAAGTATTTGAAGGAAAAAATATCTTAGAGGCTGCAGGCGAAACTGCAAAAGATCCTTATGATTTTATGAGGGACCTGCTAATTGATGAAAAAAACAGGGTTGGAATGGTTGACTTCGTGATGCATGAAGATAACTTAAAACGGATCCTGGCACATCCTCTTTTAACGTTCGCATCTGATGGCTCAGCTGTTGCACCCTATGGTTTGCTGTATAAAGGCAAACCTCATCCGAGGTTATATGGGACTTTCCCACGAATTTTAGGGAAGTATGCCAGGGAAGAAAAGATTTTTACTCTTCCTCAGGCAATTCAGAAAATGACATCTCTGGCGGCACAAAAATTTGGATGTACAGGAAGAGGGCAAATAACTGAGGGGTATTTTGCCGATATGGTTGTTTTCAATCCTGATGAAGTAATTGACCAGGCAACCTGGGAGGATCCTCACCAGTATCCAAAAGGGATTGATTATGTTATTGTGAATGGTAAAATTGTTATTAATGAAGGAAATCATACAGAAGTCCTTCCCGGAAAAATTCTTAAGAAATAGTGTTTATCCCCAAAAAAAATGTTTAAGTAATAAAATCTTACGGTACATTTATAAGCCGGCAAACATCTTTTATCTTTTCAGCTACATCAAATCCTGAAGTACAACTTACTGTACATTCCCTGCAGTCAGTACATGGATTTTCCGGAAGGTCAAGTGACACAAGCAGTTGATGTGCTTTTTCCAGATTACTGTAACCATAAGTATACATGTATGCTCGCATCAGATCAGGGACGGGAAGAGCTTTCGTGCATTGCTCTATACATTCCCGGCATCCTTTACAGTAAAGTGAAACAAGGGATTCTCCTTTTTTAATATGTTCCTTTTCTTCATCCGTCAGTTCCGGGTTTTCCATAATACCAAAACTCTCCTCCAAATGATCAAAACTGGTAAAGCCAGGTATAGCAGTGTGCACATTAGGATTTTGCAGAGCCCACTTCAACGCAGCTTTCGTATTTACAGGATGTTGTTTTTCCTTATCGTAAAATCCACCAGCCATAGTCTTCATAGCAATAATTCCCAATCCTGCTTTCGCTGCCTTATCAATTGCTTCATTCATTTCCTCAACATTACCCTGTTTGAAATTATAAGAAGTCAACACTACATCATAAACACCACTGTCAATAGCAGCCTGGATCATCTCAGGCTCTCTGTTATGGGTGGAGACACCGAGGAATTTTGCTTTCCCTGATTTTTTGATCTTTTTCATAGCATTCAGAGTAGGCTCATGGAGTGTTGATTCTCTTGAACCCGGCATATGATGAAAAAGAATATCAACATATTCTAAATTAAGCCGTTTCATACTTATCTCAAACATTTCCATAAAGGTCTCCTCAGTCGCTTCATCTGAATACAAACCTGTTCTCCTGTCCAATCCCGGTTGACCGACTTTTGTAGCGATGGTATATGAATCGCGCGGATAATCCTGTAAAAGCTTTCCAAGCATCTCTTCGTTCCTTCCCCCCTGGTATCCATGAGCGGTATCCAGGTGAGTAATGCCTTTCGCAAGAGCAGCTTTTACCAGGTTTGGGTTATCTGCCCTCATTACACCCATATTTACAATGGGTAATTTGATCCCTGTTTTTCCTAGAGTCCTGTAAACAATTTTTTCATTTTTCTCTTCTTCCGGAGTATTTGTTATTGTGGTACCTGCCAAAGCTTTTTGACCCACAACAAGACCAGTAGCACCAATTACAGAAGATTTCAGAAATCCACGCCGGTTAAATTTGCTTTGTTTTTCCATAGCTGTTTATGTTTATTTATTACTGGTATTATCAATTTGGCATATTCTTTAAGGTTAATTATCAATATCTTTTATAACCAGTAGCTAAAATAAATGTTAAGTTACTAAGAAACAATATTAATAATTAAGAACAGAGCAGAAAACTGGATACCGGTTTTATAAGGATTTTATGTCAAAAGTCAGAGGCTTGCCACGTGAAATGCGACGTAGGAGCATATTTCACTGTAGTCAAATGTATGATGTCAAATGTTGGGTTTTTTTCTTAAATAACTTTACATCACAGAATAGATCTTGGTTGTTTCCAGCGCTTCGCGAAGTGTAAGCGGTGAAATTAGAGTATGGAGCCGTTTTGCAAGCAGTGTCTTACCTGCACCCGGCGGACCGATCATAATAAGGTTATATATAGTTTAATGTGCTACAAAATACTATAAAACCTAACAAATTTATCAATTTGGGTTGTGCTTGTAATATAGCGTATGACCCGCTGTTATGCCTCTGGTGAAGCAGCTGCCGGGACTTCTTCATCTTTACCATACTTCTTAATCATCCACCAGTGTGTGAAGAAGAGAATAATGCAAAATATTATTAGCAGGCCACTGACAATTATGTCGCTCTTGGTACGGTGCAGTGCTTTGTTAATTTTTTCCTCTTTGGCAGCTTCATACATTTTTTTTATAGTCTGATCATCCGGAATGTAAGCCTGGTCCTTATCAATCGACTTCATGATTTCCATTTTATAATTTTCGAATGATGATAAGTCGGCCTTGGAGTAACCCGAATAGACTGGGTCGCCGCGGTCAATTACGGCAGATACAAGAACTGCCATACAAATGATAAAGGTGATGATTGCAACTATGCATACGATAATGGCATAGACCTGAATGACTTTGCGTTTCTTTTCCATTGGTTTGGGTTTTTAATTG
>JAUVHQ010000363.1 GCA_030593185.1 Bacteroidota bacterium | reverse complement strand
TATCATCCCAGAGCCTTAAGAAAGCTTAAAAGAAAAATACAAAACGTCTTCAAAACAGTAAAAGATTCGGTGATGGAGGTTGTGAATCTGTTGATCAGTCAGGCTAAAAGAACCACTCCCGCCGGTGCGGTACTAACTTCTCAGGATAAACATATCTCTCAGATAAAAAAAGAATTTATGGGTTCTATGGGAACTTCTTTCGAGCCTCTTCTGGAAAGATATATTGGTCATAGGGTGGTGCTTGAGTTGATCAAAGGTGAGAAAATATTTAAATATTCAGGTGTGCTAAAGGACTATACAGCGGAGTTTATAGAAATTATGGATATTGATTACAAAGTAAAAAAAGACCAACAAGCCAGAAAGGCAGATCTTGTGGTGCCCCGGAAATACGGTGTCATCCGGCATCTCGGAGAATAAATTTAGAATATAGCTTCATTTTACGTTAACTAAAATAACAGATTACACAGATCTGGTTTTGCTACCATTGGTCGCTTCACCCAAATTGTCTTTATGGGCAACTTCGGATATGTTGAAAACGTTGGTGTTCATAGCCGGTTTATAGAGATTAAGAAAAATGTTATATTTATGCAAAAACAACAAATAGCCCGCTGATAAAATTAATTCTCACAATATGAAAATACACAGGATTACAAAACCTAAACTATTGTGTTTTTCCCTTATTCTCTTTAGTTTAATCATTTGGAATGTTGCTGCTCAGACAGCGGAGCAATCCATTGAAACCGTTATTCAAACAGGTCACTATGATGCTGTAACTGCCGTTGCTTATAGTCAGGATGGAAAATTCGCTGTCACGGGAAGTGCCGACAAAACCATTAAACTCTGGGAAGTGGCTACCGGCAGGGAAATTCGTTCTTACCTGGGAAATTCAGGAGACATTACCTTTTTAACATTTAACCAAACCGGGAAATATCTGGCTTCCATCGATCAGGATCATTCCCTTAAAATTTGGGAGGTTGCCAGTAGTAAAGAGATCAGAACAATTTCCATACTGAAAGACAGAATTATCTCGGCAACATTTTCACCGGATGGTAATATAATTACCGGTTCAAAAGAAAACCATGCCATTCTCTGGGATTTTGAGACCGGAGAAGAAATAAGAAGGTTCAAACCTGCACCCAGGGATATTATCATGCAAAAGAATTTTAAATATCCAACCGCTAAAACAGTCCAGATAAGCCGTGATGGAAAAAGATTGTTAACCGGAAGCAATGACAGGACAGCTATCTTGTTTGATTTTTCATCAGGCGAAGAAATCAGAAGATTTAAAGGAGATAACAAATCCTGTACAAGTTGTTTAATATCCGCACAATTCAGTCCGGATGCAAAACAATTAACCATTGGATATTACGATACAATTTTTATATGGAATGTGGAAACGGGAGAGAAAATTATGCCGATGGAAGGAAAAAGGGGGAGATATGGTTCTGCTTCTTTTAGCAACGATGGAAAATATTTGATTTCATCACTGTACAAGGAATGCTTAGTCTGGAACGCCCACACAGGAAAATTAGTGATAAAAACAACCGGGCATCTGAGGAACATCAACAGCGTTCAGGTTAGTCCAGCCGGTAATTTTATCCTTACAGGCAGTGATGACCATACTGCGAAGATCTGGAAAATTCCTTCAGGATCGGAAACTATTACTTTAAGGGGTTATTTAAATGACGTGGATGAAAAGGTTTTGAGTGACGGATATATGTACTGGGTGGCTTTTATCAATGAAATTAAACTTAGTCCTGATGGAAAATATATTGCTATTGGCAAAACTGGAAATTTTGCCAAATTAATGGATTTTTCCACGGGCAGGGTTATTCAAACTTTTAAAGGTCATAAAGGGATGGTGATCTCTATTGATTTTAGTCCGGATGGTAAATACATTGCAACCGGAAGTGTGGATGGCACCGCCAGGGTTTGGGATGTAATAACAGGTGAACTCTTAAATACATTTCCGGAAAAAACCTCAAATATTGCTGTATTCTCAGTTCATTTTAGCCCTGATGGAAATTCGCTGGTTACCGGAGGATGGGATGGACGGATAAAAACATGGGATCTGAATACCAGTAATTTAATCCAATCGATCTCCGGACATGGGGGAATGTCTTCCTATTCAGTACAGTTTACTCATAGCAGCCTGTATGTGGTCTCCGGAGGACTTGACCGCAAACTGAAACTTTTTGAAATCGATACCGGAGAAGAGATACGGGAGTTTATTGGTCATACCAATGTAGTTCCTGCAATAAAGATGAGCCCCGACGGAAAGCACATGTTATCGGGCAGTTGGGATGGCAGGGCAAAATTATGGGATATTTCCACAGGGATGCAGGTGAGACGGTTTGTTGGGCACCGGGCTAGGATACATGCTGTTAATTTT
>JAUVHQ010000092.1 GCA_030593185.1 Bacteroidota bacterium | reverse complement strand
ATCAAACAATTATAACACAATGGCAAATGGATTTAGAAACTTAACTGTATATAAAAAAGCCTTTGCTTTTGCAATGGATATTTATCATGTTAGCAAGAAATTTCCTAAAGATGAACTTTACTCATTGACCAATCAGATAAGAAGATCCTCAAGATCTGTTTGTTTAAATATCGGTGAAGGATATCGTAAACGTCTGTATGAAGCTCATTTTGTAAGCAAAATTTCTGATTCAGATATGGAAAACACCGAAACCCAGGTTTGGCTTGATTTTGCACTTGCCTGTGAATATGTACCAAAAGAAATTTTTGATGATTTTAATAAACGATCTGAAGAAATCGGACGATTACTTAATCACATGATTCAAAATCCTGAAAGGTATAAATAGTCCTGTCTTCAGATTGCCGACTGTGGACTGCCGACTTGATAATACAAAGCATAATGAGATTAGCTATTTCAGACCTACCAAACCTAAGATAATGAATAGTTACAAGCTTATCAATACTCATGTATCTCTGTTACGCCCTTCAAAGCCCTGAATGCATTTTCAGCTAAAGCTTCAAGAACATCATCCCCCGAATAAATATGGACCGGAGCAATTTTCGAAACTCTTTTCGTTATAAAATTTGTTATAACTTTATTATGAGCAAATTTTCCGGTAATAAGTATTGCATCAGGTTTTTCATCAAACACCATATACATTTCCCCCACACTCTTTGAAACCTGGTATGCCATTGCTTCAACAATAAATAATACTTTCTCATCACCATTTTCAATTAAAGAATCAATCTCATGACTTCTTGACTTGTCAAAATAAGCAAACAGTCCACCTTTCCCCCTGATCATTTCATGCATTTCCTCTTCAGTATATTTACCGCTAAAACACATCCTTATCATATCTCCCATTGGTAAAGTTCCACTTCCAACTGGTGAAAACGGACCATCACCATCAAAACCCTGGGTAGTATCAACTACTTTACCTTTTTTGTGAGCGCTTACTGTTATTCCGCGCGCCAGGTTCACTATTATAAGATTAAGATCTTTGCAATTGTCACTCAAACCCAGAGATTTTGCATGTTTGCGGGCAACGTACTTCTGATTCAAAGCATGAAAAACTGATTTGCGTTCAAACAACGGGTGTCCGGCAACACGTGCCAGATCATTAAGTTCGTCAACAGTTACCGGATCAGCGATATAAGCCCTGGCACCTTTGATTTCACTGGCAATAGCATTTGCAATTAACCCACCGATATTGACAGCATCCACACCGTAAAGATTATTCTTCAGATCTGTGAAAAGCTTTTTATTAACTTCATAAACACCTGCCTTAACAGGTCTGACTAAACCGCCCCGACCAAGAATAACACTGATTTTTTCAATTTCAATATCATTCTCTTTAAGTTCTTTCATGATCAGTTCCTTTCTATATTCATACTGATCAGTAATTATCTGAAAGGATTTTATCTCTTCTTCAGTGTGTCTTAGCCGTTTTAGAAAAATTGGTTTCTCCAGCTGGTACACTCCAAACTGAGTAAAATGTATTCGCGGGTTAATTGTTAAAACCAGCATTGATGCAAGATTTACATTCGAATTTGACATAAGTAAAATGTTAAATGTTATATTCCATTATTCCATCTTTCAAAATTAGTATTATTCACTGAAAATCACATATTTCTCCGATATTCTCCTCCTACCTCATAAAGCGCCTGTGATATTTGTCCGATGGAACAATATTTCGCGGCTTCAAAAATACCCGGGAAGGTGTTTTGATTAAGGTTTACTGCTCTCTTTAATTTATCAAGCAGACTTACAGATTTTGCTTTATTAATTCTGTGAAGTTCATGTATTAATTCAACTTGTCTCTTTTTCTCTTCTTTTGTTGACCGGATTACCAGATCAGGCACAATTGTAGGTGAATTGTCTGATGACAGAAAGGTATTAACACCTATTATTGGCAATTCACCACTATGTTTAAGACTCTCGTAATAGTATGATTCTGACTGTATCTTACTTCTCTGATACATTGTTTCCATAGCACCAAGGACACCTCCCCTGTCTGTTATCCGGTCAAATTCAGCAAGTACTGCCTCTTCAACAAGTTCGGTTAGTTCGTCAATAATGAATGATCCCTGCAGGGAATTCTGGTTCTTTGAAAGTCCAAGTTCATGATTGATTATCAATTGTATTGCCAGTGCCCTTCGAACAGATTCTTCAGTAGGAGTGGTAATGGCTTCATCATATGCATTTGTATGTAACGAATTGCAATTATCATAAATTGCACTCAGAGCCTGAAGGGTTGTTCTGATATCATTAAATTCAATTTCCTGGGCATGTAGCGACCTGCCTGAAGTCTGAATATGATACTTCAGTTTCTGTGAACGGATATTTGCCCCATACTTATATTTCATAGCTTTAGCCCAAATAATTCTTGCCACTCTCCCTATCACAGTGTATTCCGGATCGAGGCCATTTGAAAAGAAAAAGGAAAGATTTGGTGCAAACTTATCAACCTCAAGTCCACGTGAAATATAATACTCAACAAAAGTAAAACCATTAGCCAGTGTAAATGCCAGTTGTGAAATAGGATTAGCGCCTGCTTCAGCTATATGATATCCTGAAATGGAAACTGAATAGAAATTACGGACATTATTTTCAATAAAATATTCCTGGATATCACCCATTAACTTCAATGCAAATTCTGTTGAAAAGATACAGGTATTCTGAGCCTGATCTTCTTTAAGAATATCGGCTTGTACCGTACCCCTGATAACAGAAATCGTTTCCTGTTTTATTTCTTTATAAATTTTAGCAGGAAGAATCTGGTCACCGGTTACTCCGAGTAACATTAAACCCAGTCCGTCACTATGCACAGGAAGTTTACCCTTGTATTCCGGCACATTTCTTCCCTGTTTTCTGAAAATTTCTTTTTTCTTTTTCTCTACATCCTTTACCAGGCCATTCTTCCTGATATACAATTCACACTGCTGGTCAATAGCCACATTCATAAAATATGCGACCATTATTGGAGCCGGACCATTAATGGTCATTGAGACAGAAGTTTTTGGATCGCAAAGATTAAACCCCGAATAGAGTTTCTTCGCATCATCAAGACAAGCAACTGATACACCTGAATTACCTATTTTCCCATAAATATCAGGACGTTTATCAGGATCGGCACCGTATAAGGTAACAGAATCGAAAGCTGTTGAAAGTCGTTTCGCGGGCATCCCTTCTGACAGATAATGAAATCTTTTATTAGTCCTTTCCGGACCACCCTCACCGGCAAACATCCTTGTTGGATCTTCCTGTTCCCTTTTAAAAGAAAAAACACCGGAAGCAAAAGGGAATTCACCGGGAACATTCTCTTTCAGATTCCACTTCAAAATATCACCCCATGATTTAAAAGCGGGTAAAGAAACTTTAGGAATTTCTAATCCCGAAAGTGATTTTATGTAAGTATCAATCTTAATCTCTTTTCCACGTACCTTGTATATAAATTCCTTTTTTTTGTATATTTTAACCTTTTTGTCCCAATTTTCGAGGATCTCAAGGTTTTTCTTATCAAGCAGCTTTACCTCCTTTTTATATACTTTATCTAATTCGGTAATTATAGCAACATTTTGTTTCTCATTTTCTTTAAGTAAAGAGATTGAACATTTCAGACTTTGTAATCGTGATGCTATAGCCGATTGTTCATCCACATCCGTATCATAATTTCTTATAGTATCTGTAATATCTGACAAATACCTCTCTCTCCTGGCAGGGATAATTAATTGTCTCTGTTTCGATTCAGGCAATTTTTTATGTGATATCCTGAATTTGTTATCAGCCATAACACCATTCAGAAGCTTAATTATCCGCAGGTATAATTCATTAACTCCCTGGTTATTAAACTGTGATGCAATAGTTCCTGTAACCGGCATTTTTTCGGTATCCTCATCGAACAACTGATTATTACGTTGATATTGCTTTTTTACATCGCGAAGTGCATCTTCACCTCCCCGTTTATCATACTTATTTAAGGCTACCAGGTCGGCAAAATCGAGCATTCCTATTTTTTCGAGCTGCGAAGCTGCCCCATAATCAGGGGTCATAACATATAGCAGCACATCCCCAAAATCCACAATGCCTGTATCAGATTGTCCTATTCCTGAAGTTTCCAGAATAATAAGGTCAAAACCTGCCAGTTTTACAACGCGCAGGATTTCTTTCAGATGTTTTGATAGTGAGAGGTTTGATTGTCTTGTTGCCAGGGAACGCATATAAACATTAGGAGTATTGATGGCATTCATACGGATCCTGTCACCAAGTAGTGCTCCACCTGTTTTCCTGCGTGAAGGATCCACTGAAATGACAGCAAGGGTCTTTTTCGGAAAATCATTAATGAATCGCCTGACTATTTCATCAATAAGGGATGATTTTCCGGCCCCACCGGTTCCGGCAATACCCAACACCGGCGGTTCCTTATGCTCAGATTCTTTTGAAATTTTATTAATCAGAGGTTTAGCCTTTACTATTGAATTTTCAGTTATTGATATTAATCGTGCAATTGAAAGGTGGTCCCTATTAAGAATTTCCCCGGTTTTTATATCAGCAACTTTTCCGGTGGGGAAATCTGCAGTTTTTAACAGATCATTTACCATTCCTTGCAACCCCATTCTGCGACCATCATCAGGAGAATAAATACGGCTAATGCCATATTCCTGCAATTTCCTGATCTCCTCTGGCAGGATCACACCACCACCACCACCAAAAATTCTTACATGCTTCCCTCCTTTTTCATCCAGGAGATCACGCATATAGGTAAAAAACTCCATATGTCCCCCCTGGTATGAAGTAACTGCTACTGCCTGTGCATCTTCCTGGATTACACACTCTACAATCTCATTCACTGAACGGTTATGCCCCAGATGTATAACCTCAACTCCGCAAGACTGAATAATTCTCCTCATTAAATTAATGGCAGCATCATGTCCATCGAATAATGATGCTGCAGTAACTATCCTGATTATATTATTAGGCTTGTAGGGTTTTACTTGTTTCATGTTACGGGTTACGGGTTACGGGTTAATCTCGCAAAATGCTCCTTGAGATCACAATCTTCTGTATCTCTGAGGTTCCCTCATATATCTGTGTCAATTTTGCTTCCCTCATAAAACGTTCAACATGATATTCCTTACAATATCCATATCCTCCGTGTATCTGAACAGCCTCGGTAGTAATGCGCATAGCGGCATCGGCAGCATACAGTTTGGCCATGGCACTGGCAGTACCAAACGGTTTTCCCTCGTCTGCAAGCCAGGCAGCTTTAAAACATAGCAACCGTGATATTTCTATATCAGTGGCCATATCTGCAAGTTTAAAAGCAATAGCCTGATGATTACAGATTTCCGTTCCGAATGCTTTACGTTCCTTGGAATACTGAAGAGACCTTTCGTATGCACCTGAAGCTATGCCAAGAGCTTGAGCTGCAATACCTATCCGTCCAACTTCAAGTGTTTTCATAGCCATCTTAAACCCGAAACCATCTTCTCCCAATCTGTTTTTTTTGGGTACTTTAACATCAGTAAACATAATAGAATGGGTATCTGAACTTCGCATACCCATTTTGTTTTCATGCTGACCCAAAGAAATTCCTTCACTATCTTTTTCAACAATAAAGGCATTAATCCCTTTGTGTTTTTTCTCCGGATATGTCTGGGCAATAACCACATAAGTTGATGCTGAACTAGCACAGGTAGTCCAGTTTTTAGTACCATTCAGAAGATAATAATCACCCTTATCTTCAGCAATTGTTCGCTGCATAGTTGCATCCGAGCCAGCTTCAGGTTCAGACAATGCAAAAGCACCGATCACATCTCCTCTTGCGAGAGGTTTCAGGTATTTCTCTTTTTGTTCCTCAGTACCATAAGTTTCAATTCCCCAGCATACAAGAGAATTATTAACTGAAATAATCACACCAAGAGATGAATCCACTTTAGATATCTCCTCAATGGCTAAAACATACGATACAGTATCCATTCCACCCCCATCGTATTTGGGATCAACCGTCATTCCCATGAACCCAAGTTCAGCCAGGTTCTTAACATGCTGCGTAGGAAATTCGGCTTTTTCATCCCGTTCTATTACATCTTTAATAAGTTCACGCTGCGCATAATCCCGGGCAGCTTGCCGGATCATTAATTGTTCTTCAGTGTATTGAAAGTCCATATTTTATAGTTTATTAAAATAATTATTAATAGGTCCGTATGCATGGAAAAATCCACGCTTTAGAATAGTATTTACATCTTTATCACTGAATGCCACCTTATCTGATACAAGCTTTTCTGCAATTTCTTTAGAATTCTTCCCATATTCCATAGCCAGCTTAGCTCCCGGACTATCTGTTTCTGATAATTCAACAAAATAATCTTCTAACTTTTTATCTTTTTCAGGATCTTTAATTATCTCTTTCCATACAGGCATATATGAAGGTGTTGAACCAAGTTTTACATATGCTTTTTCTTTCAGACCCGAAACCGGTGTATAACTTCTACTCTCAGGGTTATAAACCCCGGTTATTTTGCCACCATCATACATAAAAAAGCCATTTTTCTGCGAACCATCAGGGTTTTGTCCGCCTTTTGCACCGAGTTCCATTAATTTGTCCAGCAGTGGACTACTGATCGTTTCTTCTTTAATCCTGTTATTCATTACATTCATAATGAGTCTGACAACATCTATCCCTACATAATCAATAAGCTGGAAAATCCCCATTGGTCGTACCAAATACCTGCTGCTAATGTTATTAACCATATAAACAGCCAGGGGAAAAGAATTCTCTCCGGATAATTTTTCTACTTGCTTAATACCAAACAAGGAATCACGAATAAAATGACCATTACCAATAAAACCTGCAATATCGTTAGCAGGCACCATTATCTTTCCCATGTGCTCAATCAGCTGCTGAGCAAAATCTTTCAAACCCGAAACAGTATCTTCCGACTCAATAACTTCAACAAGTTTTTGAATAGCCGGTGGATTATAGAAATGAAATCCGATAATCCGCCCATAAAGTCCGGCAGCTTCATCAAGCTCCCCAATAGGAATAGATGACGTATTTGTAAGATACCATACATGCCCGGGATTATAATTCTCAATTTCAGCTAATAATTTAATTTTCAAACTCTTATCTTCGCTAACTGCTTCAAACACAGTATTAACATCCCTCAATGATCCTAAAAATGTAACAGGTTTAATTAACTTTATTACATCAGATACATATTTTTCGAGCAGATCTTCTTCAGTCATTTCCTGGACATTGCCGGTATAAAAACCTTTAACCTGATCAAAATTTCTTTCCCCGTTCTTTCTTACCTGTTTTTCTATATACTTCATTACTCCCTTTAATCCTTCTTCGGAAACATCCATTGCATAAAGGACAAAATCAACATCCGGGTCATCCTGTTGGAACTTAATTTTAGCCATCTCAATGGCAGTTAACAACAAGATGCCACTGCCCATTTTACCAGCTGCCCCAAGAACAGCTACTTTCTTAAATTGGTTTTCGTAAGCCATATACAATATGTTAATTGATAAATTATTAAATGTAACTATTCATTATCTAAAGTTATAAGTGACTAAATGAAGAAGTGTCTAAAGTTATAAGTGACTAAAGTTATAACTTCTTCTATTCTCTTCATTCTTCCAAAATGTTACGAGTTACGTGTTACGGGCTACGAGTTCACGCCCTTTCGCCCTTTTCACTTCTCTCTTCACTTTTGCCTTTTGCCTTTTGCCTTCTCCACTTACTTTCCTTTTATTTCATTTACCATTCAGGTTTT
>JAUVHQ010000121.1 GCA_030593185.1 Bacteroidota bacterium | reverse complement strand
CCTCAGCCTTGAGGATAAATTCAAAATTAGCAGAATAATTACTATTAATATATTTTTTTATTAATTTATAAAACTATGTTCAAATTATTAATAAAAGAATTTGTAAATTCGATAATCAATAAAACTAAACCCTTGGAAACTTAACCTATGAAAAAACAGGTGATTTTTTCAGTTATTAATGATATTGTATTTGATCAACGAGTGAACCGTATAGCCGGAACTTTATTACAGGAAGGTGCTGAGATATTGGTTGTTGGCCGACAGTTGAGAAATAGTATGTCTTGTAATCATTTGCCTTACCCGGTTAAACGCTTCAGGATGATTTTTAATAAGGGCCCGTTTCTGTATGCATTTTTCAACATCAGGCTCTTTTTATATCTGCTTTTCAGAAAAGTTGATATTCTTCTGGCAAATGATCTCGATACCCTTTTGGCAAACTACCTGGTTTCACGAATAAGAAAGGTGACACTGATTTATGATTCGCATGAATATTTTACCGGTGTTCCGGAAATCCAAAACCGACCATTTGTACGTAAAGTATGGCAAACAATAGAAAGATGGATTTTTCCGAAATTGGAACATATATATACTGTAAATCAGTCTATTGCGAGAATTTATGAGGAAAAATATAACGTTAATGTTGGGATTGTGAGAAATGTATCCTATAAATGGAACAGATCGGGGAATTGTTCAAGAAACCGATTGGGTCTTCCCGCAAACCGGTTTATCGTTATTCTTCAGGGTTCAGGTATTAATATCGACAGAGGTGCTGAGGAAGCTGTCCTTTCAATGCAGTATCTTGATAATACTATTCTTATGATTATAGGTGACGGAGATATAATTAAGAACCTTAAGCAAATAGTTTCTGAACAGGGACTCCAAAGCAAGGTGATGTTTATGGAAAAAGTACCTCATAATATTTTAATGAATTTTACATGTGCTGCTGATGTGGGAATTACACTGGATAAGGATACAAACCTTAATTACAAATACAGTTTGCCAAATAAATTGTTTGACTACATCCAGGCAGGAGTGCCTGTACTTGCTTCAAAAATTGTTGAGGTAGAAAATATTATTAAATCCTATAATATCGGTGATATTATTGATAACCACAGTCCCGAACATATTGCTTCAAAATTAAAGAACATGTTTTCAGATATGGATAGGATGCAATTATGGAAAAAGAATCTGCACATAGCAGGGAAGGAGTTATGCTGGGAGAATGAGCAGGGAAGAATAATTGAGATATTCAGGAAAGCCGGATTATTTAGAGAAAGCTGAAGAATTGTATCTTAATCTGTGAGATCTGTAGCAAAATGAATAGGTATCAGATGGAATATTCCAAAACAACTACGTATTATCCTGAAGAACCATATTTAATAACAAGTGCAAGGACATTGCATCAATAATTTACAGCTATCGTTTATAGGTATTAATGTGTACAATATCAGCCAATGCCTTTCGTTTTTTTTGCCGTATCTCTTCTTTTTTTGGGTATCCCACGGTAATGATCAAACCAATTCTTTTTTTATCCGGCACATTAAGCAGTTTTTTCACCTTCTTTTCCTTAAACCACCCCAGCATGCATGTTCCCAATCCTTCGCTGGTTGCCTGAAGGCAAATATGTTCGGCTGCAATACCAATATCAATCCATGGAAAAAATTTATTTTTTATTACACTTCCAAGCTTTGATGTTAAATTGGCTTTTTCTATTACGATAACTATATGAACCGGAGCCTGTTTAGTAAAATGGTTCAGGGGCAATAATCTGTCAGCAGTAAGATCTGCCACCTGGTTTTTTAGCTCAGGATCATCAACCACAATAAAACTCCATGGTTGTGCATTGCACGCCGATGGAGCTAATCTGCCTGCTTCCAGGCACCGGTCTATCTTTTCTTTTTCAACCTGTTTGTCTGAATACCCCCTGATGCTTTGCCTTTTTTTTACTAATTCAAGAAAATCTATCTTTTTCATTCCATTATTCTAAAGAGTTAAAAGTTAAAAGTTATAAAGTAAAAAGTGAGCGTTGAACTTTACAAACTTTCAACATTCCACTATATCCCTCTATTCCATTCTTCTATTAGTACCCGACTGCCTGTCCGTCTTTCCGTGATTCTGAGGCTCCAAAAAAGACCCTGTTTTTTTTATCCCACATAATAGCCTGATAACCACCAAAACCACCTGTTGTCCATTCTATATTATGTCCTTTTCTCATTAATGAACGGAGGGTTTCATATGATATTCCGGATTCGAGATAAACAGTCCCGCCATTAGTCATTTTACTACCGGTAGGTTGTGATGAACCACCATGACGTATCCGTGGAGCATCACCTGCTTCCTGGAGGTTCATTCCAAAATCAATCATGTTAACAACTATCTGTGCATGCCCCTGGGGTTGCATAGAGCCACCCATAACACCAAAACTCATCCATGGCTCTCCATCTTTAGTTATGAATGCCGGGATAATTGTGTGGAAAGGTCTTTTCCCAGGTTCAAATTTATTGGCATGCTCCTCCTCAAGTGAGAATAATTCACCACGGTCTTGCAAAATAAATCCAAGTCCTGGTGGTACCATTCCTGAGCCCATTCCCCGGTAATTACTTTGTATAAGACTGACCATTGTCCCTTCATTATCAGCCACTGTCAGATAAATGGTATTACCCTGCTCAAGTTTCCCTGCTTCTATTTTTAGTGCTGCACGATCGGGATTTATTAACTTCGCACGTTCCATTCCATATTCTTTTGAAATTAGCCAGTCGAGTGGAATGTCCACAAAATCAGGATCAGTATAATATTTGGCTCTGTCCTCAAATGCAAGTTTTTTTGCTTCAACAAAGTGGTGAATATAATCACTGCTGCCAAACCCCATAGAGGCAATATCAAACCCTTCAAGTATATTTAGTATCTGCAGGGCGGCAGTACCCTGACCGTTAGGGGGCAGTTCCCATACATCATATCCGCGGTAATTGGTGGAAATTGGTTCAACCCATTCAGAATGATGTTTTGCAAGATCTTCATAAGAAAGGAATCCTCCCTGTTCCTGCATGAACTTATCAATAATACGGGCTGCTTCACCTTTGTAAAAATAATCTCTTCCCTGACTGGCTATTTTTGATAATGTTTCTGCAAGGTATGGGTTCTTGAAAATTTCACCTTTTTCGGGAGCATTACCTTCCGGCATAAAGATCTCTTTGAAATTTAGGAATCTTTGTAAGTAATGGGCGTTTCCCTGCCAATAGTAAGCTATTAATTCAGTGACCGGGAATCCGTTTTGTGCATAATTAATAGCCGGCTTTAACACTTCCTGCATTGAAAGCTTACCAAATTTGTCGTGTAATTCGAACCATCCATCCACACAGCCCGGAACTGATACCGGTAGGGGGCCATGGGAAGGTATCCTGTTGTATCCTTCTTTTATAAAGTAATCCAGCGTAAGAGATTCAGGTGATCTCCCACTGGCATTAAGCCCATATAATTTTTTTGTTTTTGCATCCCAGACAATGGCAAACAGATCGCCTCCAATACCATTTCCGGTTGGCTCAACTAACCCTAAAACAGCATTTGCCGCAATAGCTGCATCAATTGCATTACCACCTTTTTTTAGTATATCCAGAGCTGCTTGACTGGCAAGAGGTTGACTTGTACATGCCATACCATGCTGAGCAATTACTTCCGAACGGGTTGCAAAAGATTTACCCGTTATTCTGTCCTGTGAAAAAAGATTGATAAAACAAAAAGTCGCAATAAATATTAGAACTAATAATCGTTTCATCTGCTTAAAAAATTCGTTTCATAGTATTGAAAATAATGATTTTTGAAATTGTTTTCAGTGTCCAAGATAAATATTATTACCAAGAATCAGATCAGATAAAGGATATTTTATAACCTGAAAATAGGTTGTATAATATATAATATGGTACAATATATTAGTTTCATTATTGTTAAATTCGTGAACTTAAAAAATGAATTTATAAATCAAAAAATTATTTAGCCGTGAAAAAAACATATCTAATATTCTTTTTATCAGGAATCTTTATGATATCCTGTCAAATTAATAAGACTGGTGAAATGGAAACAAAAAATCCGTTTTTTAAAAAGTATAAAACACCTTTTAATATCCCCGATTTTAAACAGATCAATAATGATCATTTTATGCCTGCATTTAAAAAGGGGATGGAGGATCATAAGAAGGAAATTGAGGCAATTGTTAACAATAAAGTAGAACCCTCATTTGAAAACACAGTAGTCGCTCTTGAAGAAAGTGGTGCATCGCTGACTAAAGTAAGTAATGTTTTTTATAATCTTTTGTCGTCTTTAACTAATGATACACTTCAGAATATTGCTAAAGAGGTAGCCCCTGAGTTATCAAAGCACAGGGATGATATTTTGTTAAATGCACCCCTGTTTTTAAGAATAAAAATTGTTAATGACAATAAGGATGCTTCTGAACTGAATTCTGAACAAGCAAAATTGCTTGATGAAACATGTAAGAAGTTTGTTAGAGGAGGTGCTAATCTTGGTGAAAAAGACCAGGAAAAATTGAGAAAAATCAATAAAGAATTATCGCTTTTATCACTAAGCTTTGGTGATAACCTACTGGCCGAGACTAATTCATTTACACTGGTTATTGACAATGAGGACGATCTTATCGGATTGCCCGAACCGGTTATTGCGTCTGCTGCTGAAACTGCTGTCAGGAAAAATATGGAAGACAAATGGGTGTTTACTCTTCAGAAGCCAAGTATGATTCCTTTTCTTCAATATTCGGAAAAAAGGAATTTAAGGGAAAAAATATTCAAAGCCTACATAAATCGCTGCAATAATGGTAATGAGTATGATAACAAGGAGATAGTAGCAGAAGTTGCATTATTGCGATTAGAAAGGGCAGTTTTGTTAGGGTATAAAAATCATGCAGATTATGTACTTGAGGAAAATATGGCAAAAGAACCACAAAAAGTATATGATTTCCTTAACAAAATTTGGGATCCGGCATTGCAAGTGGCTATGAAAGAAAGTGACGAGTTGCAAAAGATGATGGATGCTGAAGGTAAAAATGGACAATTGCATCCCTGGGACTGGTGGTACTATGCTGAAAAACTCAGGCAACAGAAATATGAACTGGATGAAGAGATGTTAAGACCATATTTCGTTCTTGAGAATGTAAGAAAGGGAGCTTTTTATGTTGCTAACCGGTTGTATGGATTGGTAATTGAAGAAAGAACAGATATCCCGAAGTATCATAAAGATGTTCAGGTTTATGAAGTCAAAGAGGCTGATGGTTCCCATATAGGAATTTTGTATATGGATTTCTTTCCGCGAGACAGTAAAAGAGGCGGAGCATGGATGAACAGTTATCGTAAACAGTATCGCAGGGATGGTGAAAATATTACTCCTGTTATTACAACGAATTTCAATTTCACCAGGCCAACAGGAGATAAACCGGCGCTGCTTAACTTCGAGGAGGTGAGTACATTGTTCCATGAATTTGGACACGCATTACATGGATTGCTTTCTAATTGTCAATACAGGAGTCTCTCAGGAACTTCAGTGCCCAGAGATTTTGTTGAGCTTCCTGCACAGATCATGGAAAACTGGGCTTCAGAGCCTGAAGTTATGAAGGTCTATGCAAAGCATTATGAAACAGGAGAACCTATCCCTGAAAATCTTGTAGATAAACTGGAAAAAAGCAAACATTTTAATCAGGGATTTGTTTCAGTTGAATACCTGTCAGCTTCTTTTTTAGACATGGATTGGCATACCATTGGAAAGACAACAGAGATAGATGTGCTGGATTTTGAAGATAGATTTTTGAATAATATTAAAATGATCCCTGAGATTATCGTAAGATACCGTAGCACATATTTTGCCCATATTTTCTCAGGTGGATACTCCTCAGGCTATTACAGCTATATTTGGGCAGAGGTGCTGGATGCTGATGCATTTGCTGCTTTTAAAGAAACAAGCTTGTTCGACTCTGAGACAGCTGTAAAGTTCAGAGAAAGCATCCTTGAAAGAGGTGGTACCTGTGATCCGATGGAACTTTATAAAAAATTCCGAGGTGCTGAGCCTGAAATTGAGCCAATGCTTGAAAGAAAAGGACTGATTTAAAGCGATTAACTATAAGCTAATTTTAAAGCCATCTGTTGTGATCAGCAGGTGACTTTTTATTTATCCGGGGTTGGGTTCTAAAATGTAGTTACAAAAAAAATAGGTATTAAATAACGTTATTAATAACGTTATTAATAACGTAATTAATAACGTAATTAATTTTAATTTATGTTTCAAATAATAGTTAGTCCTGAAGAAAAGGGATCAAAGACTAAAGGGCTATATGCATCCAACATGTTATTAAATATTTAGGAATTTCATTAATATAATCTATTTTTGTTTCTAAATTTCATATAGTTTTTACTTTCTGTTTTTTTATTTTAATTCATTAATTATTCAACAATAACGTAACATATTTATATAATAAAATACAATGAATAAGATCGTTGATAAAGAGTATTTTTCTGATAATGTAGTAAAACTTGTAATTGAAGCTCCTGAAATTGCAAAAAGCAGGAAAGCCGGACATTTTATCATTTTACGTGTAGGCACTAAGGGGGAACGAATTCCATTGACAATAGTTGGGTCTGATACGGAAAAGGGGACAAT
>JAUVHQ010000101.1 GCA_030593185.1 Bacteroidota bacterium | reverse complement strand
ACAACGATATCATCTGCGATACCTTTTACCGATTCAAGGCATCGTCCGATGTTCTTTTCTTCATTAAGAGTTATTATTACTATTGATAATTTTACCATGTTTAATTTATCCTGATTAGCTTTCTTACTTATGTCTTTTATCGTTCTCGTATAAGAGTCGTTTTAATGGTGTTTATTATTTATTAGCCATAGTTTTGTCGTTCTTAAATGTTAAAAACAAAAGTCTCCCCAAAAGAAGTTTTCTATGATTATGTATGTTATCTATTTTTTTAATTTTTTGATAAATATACATTGCTGGAAATAGAAAAAATTGCAACCATTGTGATGTGCTTTGTTTTCGATCTATCTCAAATTCTGCTGGTTTAAATTTATTTTTGACTGCAAGATAATTATATTGATCTAAGGTTAGTGAAGCAACATGCTGTAAACCATCATAATTCCCTAATTCCAATCGATTGAAGCTGTAAAGGAATCCGCTAAATAAAAAATTCATTCTCGACTTCATAGATACGATATTGGGTGTAGAAATGTAAAGTTTTCCTTTTGGTTTAAGTATTCTGCTTGTTTCACTAAAAAATGTTTCATGGTCTAATATATGCTCGCTTACCTCAATTGCTATTACTAAATCAAAAGTATTATCCGGATATGGGAATATATCCGTTATGTCCACCTTTTTGCATTCGACTTTATCAAATTTGAATAATTCGGGAAATAAATCGCAAGCATGCACATCATAGTCCATTTCAAATAACTTCTTAGTAAATGCTCCATGGCCAGCCCCTATATCTAAAACTTTCAGATTTGTAGGTTCTGATTTCTTTTTAAAAAACTCCAAAAATTTTTTATGGGTTCCGGGCATGGTAATTGGTATAATTTCTTCCATTTTATTTCCTCATTATATTATGGTTAACTTCTGTATAAAATGCAAATTCTCTATTCATGAAAATAAATTCTCTTTACCCTTTCAGAGATAGCTGTGAGTATTTCATATGGTATTGTGTCTATCTTTTCTGCAAGAGTTGTAACCGGATTATGTTTTCCGAAAATTTCTACTTCATCACCCACCTTAGAATCAATTCCCGTCACATCGATCATACACATATCCATACAGATATTTCCAACAACCGGAACCATTCTACCTTTAGTGTAGCATTGACCTATTCCATTACCAAGTTTCCGGTTAAAACCATCCGCATAACCTACCGGCAGGATAGCTATCTCTCTTTTGTATGCTTCAACCCCTTTTCGTCCATACCCAACCGACTTTTTTGCAGGTATTTGTTTTACCTGGGAAACAGTTGTTTTAAATGTTCCCGTATTCAAAAGTTTACCAGGATTAAGTGAACTAATACCATACAGACCTATACCCAACCTTACCATATCAAACATGTACCGGGGGTGCCTTTCTATGCCAGATGAATTCAAAACATGCCTTATTACCGGGTAATCAAAATTATTAATAATTCTCCCTGACAGCTCTTCGAACAAACTTACCTGATTATCGGTAAATTTATCATGTTCAGGTTCATCACTGGCAGCAAGATGGGTAAAAACTGATTTAACAAAAAGCTCAGGATTACTCAACAATTTCTCTATCAAAATATCAACCTCCCCGGGCAAAAATCCTAATCTGTGCATCCCTGTATCAAGTTTAATATGAAAAGGAAAAGACCTGAATCCGCTTCTTTTAATTTTTATCAGGAATTCATCGAGGATATTAAAACTGTAAATCTCAGGCTCAAGATTGAACCTGAGTATATTTTCGAAATTATCTGCCTGTGGACTCATCACCATAATTGGCATTGTAATTCCGGCTTTACGTAATTCTATACCTTCATCTGAATAGGCAACAGCCAGATAATCAATATCCTGATATTGAAGCATATTGGCAATTTCATAGGTGCCACTCCCATACGAAAACGCCTTTACCATCACCATAACCCTGGTATCTGGTTTAAGTTTCGACCTGTAATAATTCAGGTTATGCACCATCGCATCCAGATCAATTTCGAGAACAGTTTGATGTGACTGTTTCTCCAATAATCCTGAAATATCTTCAAACCTGAAATCACGTGCTCCTTTAAGCAGAATCGCTTCATCATTAAAATTTCCCGGTTTAAATTCATCAATGAATTCAGAAGTAGATTTGAGAAATTGTTTTTCACCCGAAAAAAGCCCTTTATATTTGCTAATCGCTTCTCCAATTCCTATTAACCTGTCTATACCTTTTGCTTTAATAAGATTCGATACTTCCCTGTATAATTCCTCTTCAACTCTTCCTGATTGAAAAATATCAGACAGGATAAGGGTTTTTTTTCTGTTCTGGTTCTGCAGATTAAGAAAATCAAGGGCAATACTCAATGAACCCATATCAGAGTTATATGCATCATTTATCAGTGTGCAATTGTTTATGCCTTTTTTCTGCTCCAGTCTCATTGCAACAGGATCAATAGATATCATAGCTTTTTTTATAGAAGTCTCTGCCTGATCGAGATAAATGGACAGACACCATACATGTATAGCATTTTCAATTGAAGCTTTATCAACAAATGGAATAGATATTTCTTTACACTCACCTTTGAATTCAGCGATAATATCTGTTTTCGTTTTCCCTATTGTTATATCAGTTATACTGAGATCAGCATTTTTATTATGAGACCAGGTAAAAGTCTTTTTCTCATTCCCCAAACAATTTGATTTAATCCGATCATCAATAAGCTTATAATCACTGCAATAAATTATAACCTTTGCATTTTTGAATAACAGAAGTTTTTCATCAACCTTTTGCTCAAGACTTGAAAAATTTTGTTGATGAGCTTCTCCAATATTTGTAATGATACCAATATCCGGTTTAATAATCTTTTCAAGTTTTTCCATTTCCCCCGGCTTTGAAATACCTGCTTCAATAATCCCAATATCAAAATTTTCATCCAGTAACCAGATCGACAAAGGCACCCCAATTTGCGAATTATAACTACGTGGACTTCTCACAATACTGTACTTTCCTGCTAAAACCTGAAATGCCCATTCTTTAGTTATTGTCTTCCCATTACTCCCTGTAATGGATATTAATTCCCCTTTAAAATGAGTGCGATTATACTCTGCTAATTTCTGTAAAGCATCTAATGTGTTGTTTACCAAAACAAAACAGGTATCATCAAATTTTTCTATCGTTGCCGGGAGCTCGCTGACAATAAAACCTTTTACGCCATTCCGGTAAAGTTCGGGGATATAATCATGCCCGTTATGTCTGTCCCCAACTAAGGCAAAGAAGAGAGATCCCGAAGGAGATATAATTCTACGACTATCATACAACAAATCACTGATTATTGTGTCCCCGCTACCATAAACTTTTCCACCAATAATCCCTGCTATATTTTTCAATGAAATTTTTGGCATATCAACTTTTCATCACAAACAGATTTAAAATATTCTGTTCTTATTTTTTATTTTTTTTCATGGCACGATTGTAACAGTTCCTGCAAAGTGCTTCATAAATATCTTTTTCACCAAGCAGAACAATTTTATCAGTATCGGATTTTCGATAGGAATAATGTGCAAGATTGCCACATCTCATACAAATAGCATGAACTTTTGTCACATATTCAGCAATTGAGATCAAGGCAGGGACCGGACCAAAAGGATTTCCTTTAAAATCCATGTCAAGACCGGCAACAATTACTCTTATGCCACTATCTGCCAACCTATTACAAACCTCCACTAATCCATTATCAAAAAACTGTGCTTCATCAATTCCAACTACGTCAACATTATTAGCCATCAATGATATATTCGAAGCAGACTCTACCTGAGTTGAAACTATTGCATTTGAATCATGAGAAACCACCTTACTCTCAGAATACCGGGTATCAATGACAGGTTTGAATATCTCTACTTTGAGATTAGCAAAATTAGCTCGTTTTAACCTCCTGATAAGTTCTTCAGTCTTACCTGAAAACATACTTCCGGTAATAACCTCAATCCAACCTGATCGTCCGGTGTTATTTATAGAGTTTTCAAGAAACATCATGTAACAGTTTCTGGATAATAATCATTACTTTTGCAAAAGTAAGTAAAATGTGAGTGGAATCAATTAAACAATGAGATTATGAATTTTGAATTACTTATTGAAACGATTAATAAAGATATACAAGATATTGAAAAATCAGTAACAAATTTCAAGAATCGTTCATCTCTCCCTCGTGTGGAGATTGATCTGACCCTGGAAAAAGTAAGGAAATTATACGATTCACTTCAGAGCTTAACTGAAAAAAGACCAGTGGAAAAAACTACACCACCGGAAGATAAACCTGAAAACATAAATGCATTTGAACTGGAAGAAAACTCTTCAGCTACTGATAAAGATATTTCTGAAACAAGTCCTGTTTTAACAAAAGAATCCGGTAAAAAGCTTGCAGAAAAGTCGCAGATTAAGCCAGGGGAACAAAAAAATGGTATAACTGAAATTATTGCTGATCGCTTACAAAACGGACAGAGCTTCAGAAATGAATCCCTCAGGCAGCAAGTATCTTCAAAGAACTTGTCATCCAAGCTTAAATCGCAACCCATTTCGGATATTGGAGCCGCTATGGGACTAAACGAAAAATTTTCATTTATCCGGGAACTTTTCAACAATGATCCTGACAAATTCACTGAAACAATAAATATTTTAAACAACGCTTCCAATTTTAATGAAGCTTACAGTTATCTGAGTGATAAGTTTAACTGGGATATGGATGATTCCCAGGTTCAAAAACTCCTTGATCTTACCCGTAGAAAACTTATTATCAGGGAAAATGAATAAATTATATCTTGTTCCTACTCCTATCGGCAATCTTGAAGATATAACTCTCCGGGCCATTGAAGTACTTAAAAAGGTAGATATTATACTTGCTGAAGATACCAGGAAAACCGTTATTCTCCTTAAACATTATAACATTCAAAAGAAGCTTGAGGCGCATCATAAATTCAACGAACACAAAACTATTAAGCAAATTTCAAAAAGGATTGAAAAAGGTGAGACTTTTGCCCTTGTTACGGATGCTGGAACACCTTCAATTTCTGATCCAGGGTTCCTCCTTGTCAGAGAATGTATAAGCAAGAGTATCCCTGTTGAAACCCTGCCCGGTCCATCTGCACTTATACCTGCTCTGGTTAATTCCGGTTTACCTTCAGACAGGTTTTGTTTCGAAGGTTTTCTTCCACAAAAAAAAGGTCGCAGTAAGAAATTAAAAGTTCTTGCCGATGAAGAAAGAACCATTGTTCTATATGAATCACCTTTTCGTCTGATAAAAACCCTCGGACAACTTATTGAAAACTTCGGACCAGGAAGAAAAGCTTCTGTTTCGAGAGAGCTAACTAAAATTCACGAAGAAACTGTTCGTGGAACCCTTTCAGAATTGTATGATTATTACATCAACAAAACAATCAAAGGCGAAATTGTTATAGTTATTGAAGGAAAAAAATAATTCATCTAATAATCCTGGCCCTGTTTTTTCTAAAGCAATATGCTTTTTGTTCGCATACGAACACTAATGTTACGAAAACGGTCAATTTTAACAAACTTTAAGATTTCTTAATTTCCCTATATCTTATTGATTTAATGCAATATATAACTTTTGGCATAATATATGTACCATTATTTGAAAAATTTGACCCGATATAAACGAAAGATAGGAGTTTGAACCATGAAAGCACAAATAATTGAAAAGAATAGTTTTCCGAAGCCATTAGGAATGTTACTGATATTTTTTCTGATAAGTATTACCTGTTTTGCAAACCTGGTATTTACTAATCAATCAGACCAAAAAACCTTAGATGAAGATCAATCTGCTTTTTCAAAAACAGAAATTAATACCGTTCTGCAGCGCTTTGATCCACTTAAAGGATATTTCATCAAATATTAATTCATAGAATTAATGAATTTTTCAGGTTAGAGTTAATCATTCAGGGTTATTCCGTTGAATACATCCATCTGTAAAGTTTAAATTTAAGGTACGAAAATATTTCAGCAGTGAAGGATTATATTTCACTGTGGTTATACGTTTTATTAGACAAGAATAACGTTATTATTTTTTGAATTTCGAATAGCCTCTTCTTAACCCGTAACTCGAAACATGCTTCGTCCACCGTAGTGGTAACGAAGGTGGATAATTCTTTTTCTTACACTATTCCCCTGTAGAAATAGCTCCTTCCCCAGTGAAATATTTTCGTGCCTCAAATTTCACCCCGACACGGTCATTCTTCCCTGCGGGGCAGGCACGGCAAGCGTCGCATTTCACCCCGACACAGTCATACTTCCTTGCGGGGCAGGCGGGGCAGGCAGGGCAGGCATTCTTCCACTCTTCGACTTTCAGACATTTTGACTCTTCAACTTCTTCATTCTTCCACTTCACTTTATCTGATCAAGTAGATTCTGAGGCAGGTTTTTACTGGTACTTGCTCCAAGTTCTTTAATATCCTGTACTTTCTTAATCAAATTACCTTTTCCATCAGACAGTTTATTCATTGAAGCTTTATAGGCTTTTTGTGTATCATCCAGTTTTTTACCAATTTCCACAAGGTCATTCAAAAACCCGACAAATTTATCATACAAAGCTCCACCCTGCCTGGCAATTTCCTGCGCGTTCTTGTTCTGAAACTCCTGACGCCAGATACTGGCAATGGTTCTTAGAGTTGCAATCAAAGTTGTAGGGCTTACAATAACAATATTCATTTCATATGCATCCAAAAAAAGTTTTTCGTCAGCCTGAACAGCAAGTCCAAAAGCCGGCTCTATCGGCATGAATAATAATACAAAGTCAAGACCTGTAATATCATAGAGACTCTGATAGTTTTTTGCGCTTAGCGACTTAATATGCCTCCGCAGTGAAGCAACATGCATTTTAAGATAATATTCCTCTTTTTCTTTATCATCAGTATTCACATATCTCTCATAGTCAACCAATGATACTTTTGAATCGATGATAATATTCTTCTTCTCAGGTAATTTAACAACAATATCAGGTCGCATTTGATTTCCTTCTTCAGATCTAACAGATTCCTGTATCTCATATTCACGTCCTTTCACAAGACCTGATTTTTCCAATATACTTTCAAGGATAAATTCACCCCAGGTCCCCATTGTTTTAGCTTCGCCTTTCAACGCTTTCGTAAGGTTTTCTGCATCTGTAGTCATTTTCAGGTTCAATTCTTTCAAACTATTAATCTGCTGGCGCAAAGCAGCATTCCGGTCAATACTCTCTTTATTCGACTG
>JAUVHQ010000044.1 GCA_030593185.1 Bacteroidota bacterium | reverse complement strand
TGAAAACTAATATTACGGAAGGCAAAATAGAGTAAAATTATTCCCAGGGTAAGAAATAAAAAAAAATTCAGGATGGTTAGTAATTTCTTTTTCAATTTCAGCAATTTCAATAATGATCATACTGTGAAATAATACTATGATCAACTTTACTGCAAAGTTAGAGAACAGAGCTTCGCAAAGTAATTAAAAAGGTTAATACTATTCAAAAGAAACGAATAATTATGGAATAAGTCCCGAAAATTAGAAAATCTTCGATTTTCGTTAATTTTACTCCACTCCCACAGGCCTGCCCACATGCCGGTCGTGAGGCTTCCAGCAAGCTGGAATGTTCGAGGATCCTCGGAAAACTAAGCAAACAAGTTTGCAGTTTTTCGGGAGCTGAGGTTGAGGCTGAAGCTTAACATTATTACCTTTTCAGGTACTATAACAAAAATGTAGAACTGCCAACATTGAAAATTACCAATAATTTTACTAAATTTGCAAAATTATTATAAAAGCATATTTTATTTGATGGAGAACAAAAAAGTTTTATTTGTTTCTCAGGAAATTACCCCTTACCTGCCCGAGAATGAAATGTCCCGAATTGGGCGCTATTTACCTCAGGGCATCCAGGAAAAAGGCAAAGAAATACGCACTTTTATGCCTAAATTCGGATGTGTTAAAGAAAGAAGAAATCAACTTCACGAGGTAATCAGACTATCTGGCATGAACGTTATCATTGATGACTCCGATCATCCGCTAATTATTAAAGTAGCTTCCATTCAATCTGCCAGGATGCAGGTTTATTTCATTGATAATGAGGATTATTTCCAAAGAAAATTTATACTTACTGATAGAAAAGGGGAAGAATTTAGTGATAATGATGAGCGGGCAATCTTCTATGCGCGTGGTGTGCTTGAAACTGTAAGAAAATTGAGATGGGCTCCTGACATTGTTCATTGTCATGGTTGGTTTACAAGCTTAGTACCGCTTTATCTTAAGAAAAGCTTTGCTGATAATCCCTTGTTCTCAGGCTCTAAAGTGGTGTATTCGGTATATGATAGTGAATTTAAGAAATCGTTGAATCCTTCATTTAAAAAGAAACTTCTGCTCGAAGGTATTACTAAAGATGATATTAAAATAATTAACGACGCCAATTATTTAAATTTGAATAAGCTTGCCATTACAAATTCGGATGCTGTTATTATGGGAAGTGAGAAAATAAATTCCGAGTTGAAAACGTTTATTGAGGAATGGGGGATACCTGTTTTGGAGTATAAAGGGGAGGATGAATATATTGATAAGTATTCCGATTTCTATGATGAACTTATATCTTAATACAAACATGAAATTACCAATTATTAACCGGCTAATTAAATTGCCGGTTTCATATATTACCCGTTCTGTTTCCGTCCTTTTTTTGGGCGGTTTGTTTTTACTAACTTCTTGCGACGACGAGGGCACCCTTATAGGTGAAAATCTCCAACCCCAAAACGACAAATTTTCAGTTAATTATTATGATACGTTCCCGGTTGAGGTGTATACCGGATCATTAGATTCATTAAGAACAGATGAAATGGCATTAGCTGTAGCCGGTGAATTTATTGATCCTGTATTTGGTACTACTAACGCTGATTTTATTTCACAGGTACGATTGTCAGGCGAATTGGTTTTCAGCGAGGATCCGGTTATTGATTCTCTTATTGTGTTTCTTGAAGTTATTGGTTCATATGGTGATACTAATTCTATAATGGAAATTAATGTTCATGAGCTTAAAAAAGATGTTTATCTTGATTCTGCTTATTACTCAAATTTGAATCAGGAAGGTTTATACTATGAGAATATTGTAGGCTCGGCAAATTACAATGCCTCTGATACTTTAATTAAAATATATATGAATGATGCATTTGCTGAGAAGATAATAGCTGATACAAGTATTTTAGTCTCGCAGGACGACTTTTTGCAGAAATTTAAAGGCTTGTATTTCACTTCAGATATACAGGCAGGGAATGGATTATTAACCAATTTCAACCTGCTTTCATTATCAACCGATATGGTATTATTTTTTCATTATCCCTCATCCGACACATTGTATTATAATTTCTCCATAAGCCAAAGTTCGGCACGTATAAATATATATTCTCATGATTTCAGCACTGCTGATCCTACATACAGCATCACCCATCTGAATGATAATATAGAAGACAGTGTCAGCTACACACAAGGATTAGCGGGTGTATATACAGAGCTTAAATTTACTGCACTTGAAAACTGGCGCGATTCCCTGCCAATTGCAATAAATAAAGCAGAACTGGTAGTTAGTTTATCAACTGACGACCCCTTCTCTTCAGAATACACTCCACCGGAGTATTTGAATATAAAAATCTGCGATGAGGATGGGAATTTTGAAACAGTATATGATCTGGTTCTTGGCAGAGAGTATTTTGGAGGCAATCTTCAGGAAGGAGTATATACTTTCAATATTTCAGATTTTGTTCATAAATACCTTACCGGACATTATAATGATCCCACCGTTTATATCTTCGTCAATGCGGATTATTATCTGGCTGACAGGGCAGTGCTTTGCGGGTATAACCACTCCGGGAAAGTTGAGTTGAAAATGACTTATATTAAATAGTGGAATGATGGAATAATGGAATGTTGGAAGATTGGGAAGAAAGAAAGAATGGAAGAATGGAAGAATGATGCGAAGAAAAACTAACCGCAGAGATAGCAAAGAAGGCGCAAAGTTCGCATAAGAATATTTGTACTTTGCGTTCTTAGCCTGCCCCGTAAGGAAGAATGACTGTACTGGGGCGCATCCTTAGCGTACTTGGCGGTTAATTATTTAATAAATATAGCAACAGAGTTGCGGTGTGAAGAGCAAAGAGCAAAGGATTCTGTGAATTAACTTATAACTTTTAAGCTATAACGTATAACTTTTTGGATGAATGAAATAATGAAGCAATGGAACACGGGATTACCCAGTATTCCAACATTCCATTATTCCAATATTCTAAGAAATATGTATTATTCTGAAAAACCCTAATTATTATCTTTATGTGTGGCATTGTTGGCTATATAGGAAAAAAACCGGCATATCCTGTTATTATTAACGGTTTGAAAAAACTTGAATACCGTGGATATGATTCAGCCGGAATTTCTGTTGTTGATGATAAAGTAAAAACATACAAGTGTAAAGGGAAAATTGCTGATCTTGAGAAACATATTAAAGGAAAAGATTTAAATGGTGTTATTGGTATCGGGCATACCCGCTGGGCAACACATGGAGAACCAAATGACACAAATGCTCATCCCCATAAATCTCAGCACGGACATTTTATTATAATTCATAACGGAATTATTGAGAATTATGCAAGGCTGAAAAATAAATTGACAGAAAAAGGATATAAATTTAATACCGAAACAGATACTGAAGTTCTTGCCAACCTTATCGAGCATATTTATCTTAAAGGAAAGGTTTCTGCTGAACAGGCTGTCCGTCTTGCCCTGAGGAAAGTTATAGGTGCTTATGGATTAGTTATTATTTGTGCTGATGAGCCTGAGCAACTTATTGCTGCCAGGAAAGGAAGTCCACTGGTTATTGGCATAGGGGAGGATGAATATTTTATCGCCTCAGATGCCACACCTATTGTGGAGTATACCAAAAGTGTTGTTTACCTTAATGATAACAATATTGCAATAGTTACGAAAAGTGAATTAAGTCTGAAAACTATTGATAACAATATATTAACCCCTAAAATTCAAATCCTTGATCTTGATATCGGTGAAATAGATAAAGGAGACTTTGAGCATTTTATGCTAAAGGAGATCTTTGAACAACCCCGGTCAATCCAGGACACTTTCAGGGGCAGGATCTCAAGGGAAAGAAATACTATCCACCTTGGAGGATTACATGAAGTGATGCCGAGACTGGTTAATGCCAGGCGAATTATCATTATCGGCTGTGGTACTTCATGGCATGCTGCTCTTATAGGAGAATATCTTTTTGAGGAATTTGCAAGGATCCCCGTGGAGGTTGAATATGCTTCAGAGTTTAGATACCGCAACCCGGTAATTCATGTTGATGATGTTGTAATTGTTATCAGCCAGAGTGGTGAAACAGCTGATACCCTGGCAGCAGTAAATCAGGCACGTGAAGCAGGTGCTCTTGTTCTTGGTATATGCAATGTAGCTGGTTCAAGCATCCCCAGAGAAACCCAGGGAGGGGTTTATACACATGCAGGACCTGAAATAGGAGTGGCTTCAACCAAAGCCTTTACTGCCCAGGTTACTGTGCTCACGATGATGGCCATGCTGATAGGAAAAAAACGGTTTATCCTTGATGAAAAAAAATATGAAAAATTTATCTCTGAGTTACTGAGAATACCTTCAAAAATTGAAGAGATCCTGAAAAACAATGATCTTTATAAAAAGATTGCCGGGTTATATGTTAATTCTAACAATTTTATCTATCTCGGCAGAGGTTACTTTTTCCCGGTTGCCCTGGAAGGAGCACTGAAACTAAAAGAAATTTCATATATACATGCTGAAGGATACCCGGCAGCTGAAATGAAACATGGACCAATTGCTCTTATTGATGAAAATATGCCGGTTGTGGTTATTGCTCCACAGGATGATTCGTATGAGAAAATTGTAAGTAATATCCAGGAGGTTAAAGCCAGGGGAGGAATTGTGATTGCTGTGGTTACTGAGGGGGATAAAACTATAAGTGAAATTGCGGATCATGTTTTTGAAGTTCCCTCAACAGTTCTTGCTCTGGCTCCATTGCTTACTGTAATACCTCTTCAGTTGCTTTCATACCATATTGCAGTTATGAGAAGTTGTAATGTTGATCAACCGAGAAACCTGGCAAAATCTGTAACAGTAGAATAAAATAGTCGGCAGTCCACAGTTGGCAGTCGGCAATTGGTTAGCATCAAATAGCTATACTTTTATTGGGGACTGAAGACTGGAGATTGAAGACCAATAAATTAAGTGGTACACTGGAAAACCAAGTAGCAATAATAAAATGGCAACTAGATTTAAAAACTTAACTTCACATAATTTTTTTTGATGATTTTAATAAACGATCTGAAGAAATCGGACGATTACTTAATCATATAATTCAAAATCATGAAAAGTATATATAGCCTGGTCTTTAGTTTGCCGACTGAAGACTGAGGACTGCCGACTTTAATATAATGAGAATAGCCATTTTAAAAATTTTATTAATATGAATACTTACCGGAAACTTACCCCAGAGGAGATAAAACAACTTAACCGGCAAAATTGTTATGCGGATGACTGGTTAAAGATTGAAGTAACCAATGATTTTAACCCCACGAATGTTAAAAACGTAACTTTCTCGGGGAAGATCCGGATGGGTTGCTTCGAAAAAGAGTTTAAACTGACTAACGGAATGAAAAAACAATCAGGTATTTATGATGCTGTTTTGCATAATTGCATAATTGGTGATAATACCTATGTTTCACAGGTTAGAAATTACATGGCGAATTATGATGTTGGTGAAGGATCATTTATCGAAAACGTGGACATAATTGAAGTGGATGGAGAAAGTTCGTTTGGTAATGGTGTTTTGGTGAATGTTCTGGACGAGACCGGGGGAAGAAAACTTCCGATATTTAATGAATTATCAGCTCATCTGGCTTATATCCTGGTATTGTACCGCCATCGTCCCGATATGATAGAAAAACTGTTTCAGATGATCGGAAATTACACACAAACGGTAACTTCCGTGAAAGGAAAGATAGGGAATAATGTGAAAATTACGAATTCAAGGATCATTAAGAATGTATCTGTCGGGGATAACGCTTCCATTGAAGGGGCAGAACTGCTATCCAATGGAAGCATCAATTCCAATTCTCTTGATCCGGTTTATATCGGTCCCGGTGTAATTATGGAAGATTTTATAGTATCATCGGGTGCAACTGTTTCGGATTCGACAGTTATTGAAAAATGCTTTATCGGGCAGGCATGTGTGCTAAAAAAACATTATTCAGCTGAAAACTCTTTGTTTTTTGCAAATTGTGCCGGTTATCACGGAGAAGCCTGTTCGCTTTTTGCCGGACCATATACCGTAACGCATCATAAGTCTACCTTGCTTATTGCAGGTATGTTTTCTTTTATGAATGCCGGCAGTGGTTCAAACCAAAGTAACCACATGTATAAACTCGGACCAATACATCAGGGTATTGTTGAGCGAGGGGCAAAAACAACCAGCAATTCCTATCTTTTATGGCCTGCAAAGGTTGGTCCGTTTACACTGGTAATGGGAAGGCATTATAAAAACTCTGATACGTCAAACCTGCCATTCTCTTATATTGTGGAAAGTAAAGATGAAAGTATACTTGCTCCGGGTATAAATTTGCGTAGTGTCGGAACAATCAGGGATGCCCAAAAATGGCCCAGGAGAGACCGCCGTAAAGACACCCGGAAACTCGACTTTATAAATTTTAATTTACTCAGCCCATACACAATAAATAAAATGATAGCAGGACGCGACCTGCTGATAAAACTCAGGGAGTATTCAGGTGAAAAATCTGATTTCTATACTTATGAGAATACAAGGATTTCCAGAGCTTCTCTTGAAAGGGGAATAAAATTATACGGAATGGGAATTGATAAATTCCTTGGGAACTCGCTGATCAAAAGACTGGAAATAGCTAAATTCAGAACTAACCGGGAGATAAGGGAAAGACTGAAGCCTGATACCGCAATTGGAAAAGGGAAATGGATTGATCTGGCGGGCCTCATTGCTCCTTTAGATGAGATTGAAAAACTAATGAATGATATTGAGAAGGGAGAAATTGATTCTTTAAAGGATATTCGCAAGGTTTTTGAATCCCTGCATAATAATTATTATACCTACGAGTGGACCTGGGTTATTGATGTAATACAAAAAGAGACAGGGAAGAACCTGGTTGATTTTACAGCGGAAGATATTATCCAATTAACCACCAGGTGGAAGAAGAGTGTTACAGATCTTGATGAAATGCTTTATGATGATGCCAGAAAAGAATTTACACTTTCAAAGCAAACAGGTTTTGGTGTTGATGGAGATCTGAAAACCAAGCTTCTTGATTTTGCCCAGGTAAGAGGTGATTTTGAAAAAAACCAACAGGTATCAGCTATTAAAGATCATATTGAGAAAAAATCATTTCTCGGAAATGAGTTAGTTGAAAGAATGAAAATGGTCAGATCATAAAATCTCCACGGTTATCTTTTTACATATTGGTCAGAATAGTATTTTTCATATTCTCCGGATATCACATGGTTAAGCCATTCGGTGTTTTCCAGATACCATTCAACTGTTTTCTCCAGTCCTTTTTCAAAAATGACCGAAGGTTTCCACCCCAATTCTCTCTCAATCTTTCCTGAGTCAATGGCATAACGCAGATCATGTCCTGCACGGTCTTTTACAAAGGTGATCAGTTTTGCTGATGTTCCCGGTTCCATGTTAAGCTTGCAGTCCATTACTTCACAAAGCTGATGAATGAGGTCAATATTCCTCCATTCATTATTGCCTCCAATATTGTATGTTTCTCCGGTTTTGCCTTTATGGAATATCAGATCAATAGCACCGGCATGATCTTCAACATAGAGCCAATCACGCACATTCTCCCCCTTACCGTAAACAGGGATCTCTTTATTGATCTTGATGTTGTTGATAGCCAATGGGATCAGTTTTTCCGGAAACTGATTGGGGCCATAATTATTTGAACAATTAGAAATGACTATTGGAAGGTTAAATGTATGATAATAAGCCCTTACCAGGTGATCAGAACTTGCCTTTGAAGAAGAATAAGGGCTTCGGGGATCATAAGGAGTCGATTCAACAAAATATCCTTCTTTACCTAATGATCCGTAAACCTCATCGGTTGAGATATGATAGAACAACCTGTCTTCATAATTGTTTCCCCAGAGTTCCCTTGCCGCGTTCAGCAGGTTAACCGTACCGATTATATTAGTATAAATAAATTCTGTCGGGTTGGAAATTGAACGATCAACATGCGATTCGGCAGCTAAATGAATAACACCTGTGAAATTATATTTTTTGAACAGATCAAAAACAAATTCCTGGTCAATTATATCACCCTTTTCAAAAATATAGTTCTCTTTTCTGTCAATGTCCTTAAGATTTTCAAGATTCCCGGCATAGGTTAGCTTGTCAAGATTTACGATCTGATAATCGGGATATTGGCTGACAAATCTGCGGACCACATGTGAACCGATGAATCCTGCACCTCCTGTAATAAGCACTGTTTTTTTCACGTGTTTATATTTTTTCTCTTCTTTAAATATTTTTCCCAATTCCATGCTGACAGCATTGCATCATCAAGGCTTATTTCGGCTTTCCACCCAAGTTCTTTATTCGCATAGCTTGTATCTCCCCATACTTTTTCCACGTCTCCGGCCCTTCTGTCAACTATCTTATAATTTAGTTTTTCACCTGTTGCACGTTCAAACGATTCAATAGCCTCAAGTACTGATACTCCTTTACCTATGCCCAGGTTAAAAATTTCATAATTCGCTTTGTTCTGTTTTTTCAGCAACCTTTGTAAAGCTACAACGTGAGCTTTTGCTAAATCAACAACATGCAGGTAATCCCTTATTGCCGAGCCGTCGGGAGTGTTATAATCATCTCCAAAAACTTTAAGCTCATCATGTATCCCAATAGCTGTTTGTGTAATAAAAGGAATCAGGTTATCCGGCACACCAGTAGGCAATTCACCGATCAAAGCTGAAGGATGAGCTCCAATTGGATTAAAGTACCTGAGCGATATTGCTTTAAGTGAGGGAGTTGAAAGAAGAGTATCACTGATGATCTCTTCCATTACCTGCTTGGTATTACCATAAGGGGACGTTGCTTTTTTTACTGGGGCTTTTTCCGAAACAGGTAGTTCATCGGGCTGTCCGTATACAGTGCAGGACGAAGAGAAAACCATATACGGAATATCTTTCTTCTTCATGAAGTAAAGAAGGTTTATGGTAGATGTCAGATTGTTATGGTAATATTTCAGTGGATTTGCTACCGATTCACTAACTGATTTAAATGCCGCAAAGTGAATAATTGCTTCTATGCCGGAATATTTTTCAAAGAAGGAACTGAGTTGTGATTTATTACAAACATCAAGTTTTTCAAACAGGGGACGCTTACCGGTAATTTCTTCGATACCATCCAATGCATTCATATTTGAATTGGAAAGGTTATCAACAATAATAACTTCGAATCCTGATTCTAGCAGTTCAACAACTGTATGTGAACCAATATAACCGACACCTCCTGTAACAAGAATTTGTTTTTCCATTTTATAAACTCCAATATTCTAATTGGTTAATTTTATTTCTAAATGTCCCTTTTATATCAACAAAAATGGCTTTATCAGCAGCGATTGAAGTAAAATACTCTTCATCCAATGTTCTGTATTCTTTATGATTTACTGCCAGAACTATGGCATCATAACCTTTCCCAATCTTTTTCTTAAGTTCGAATCCAAATTCTTTTTTAACCTCTTGCATATTAGCATTTGGATCAATTACGTCAACTTTTACACCGAAAGAGACAAATTCATTAATCATATCAACCACTTTGGAATTCCTTATATCACTAACATTCTCTTTAAATGTTACTCCCAGTATCAAAACTTTGGCTTCAGAAATATTTTTCTTTTGGGCAATTATTTTTTTTACAGTTTGTTTGGCAACATATGATCCCATAGAATCATTAACGAACCGTCCTGAATTAATTATCTGGGCATGATATCCAAGTTCCCTGGCTTTGTAAGACAGATAGTAAGGATCAACTCCTATACAGTGTCCGCCGACAAGGCCCGGAAAGAAATTCAGGAAATTCCATTTTGTACCCGCTGCTTCAAGTACTTCGTAGGTGTTGATATTCATACGGTTAAAGATAATTGAAAGTTCGTTCATAAAAGCGATATTGATATCCCGCTGTGTGTTTTCAATAATTTTGGCAGCTTCGGCAATTTTTATAGAACCGGAACGGTGAATACCTGCTTCAATGATCATCTCGTATGTTTTACTTATGATCTCCAGAGCTTCATCATCACAACCCGATACCACTTTAACAATTTTTGTAAGTGTGTGTTCCCTGTCTCCCGGATTTATTCTTTCCGGGGAAAATCCAACTTTAAAATCTTTGCCACAGCAGAGTCCGCTTTCTTTTTCAAGCAGGGGAATACATTCTTCCTCCGTGCATCCGGGGTATACAGTTGATTCGAAAACGACATAATCTTCTCTTTTTAGCTGTTTACCCACTAATGATGTGGCATTTAAAAGTATGGTCAGGTCAGGAAGATTATGATGATCAATAGGTGTTGGTACTGCAATAATGTGGAAAGATGCCTCTTTTAAGTTTTTGGGGTCAGCAGTGAATTGAATATTTTTCCCCATAAATTCTTCAGGGAGCAACTCATGGCTTGGATCTTCACCTTTTTTCATCATTTTTATCCTGTCTTCCCGGATATCAAATCCGATAACAGGAAAATATTTTGCGAATTCCAAAGCTAAGGGAAGTCCTACATATCCCAACCCGGATACAGATATTTTCATATTTGTTTTATTAAATGCTAAAATGATTGAATGCTAAAATGACTAAAATATTACGAGTTTCGAGTTACGAGTTAAGGTCTTTGAACTCTTCTCTTCTTTCTTTACTTTTTACTTTCAACATTTAACTTTCAACTTATATTCCTACAGATAGGGTGATATTCGCCTTTTAATCCTATGGGTTCTGCATTTCGTATTGTATAAACTGTCTCGATCGATTTTTTTGCATCTTCAAGACAAAATCCCTTGTTCCGGAGTATTTTCTGATAGCTAATTGTATGTAAGTCGGTAAAACCATCACTGAATTCAATTTCTTCACCTTCAAGCTTGATCGAACGGAAAGTATGTTGTCCATTTTCCTTAATTATAACCGGAATGTCATTTTTATCTACACTAAGGAACCATCTAACTCTTGCTTTTTCAAGTTCAAGATACCCGGCAGCTTTATTATTTTGTGATATGTGAACTACATTCTTTTTCACATTGCCGAATATCCATGTTAACATATCAAAAAAATGAACACCAATATTTGTAGCAACCCCGCCAGATTTCTGAATATCTCCTTTCCATGAAATAAAGTACCAGTTTCC
>JAUVHQ010000190.1 GCA_030593185.1 Bacteroidota bacterium | reverse complement strand
CCCATTCTGGGTAAGATACACCCTGCTCATTTTATTACCTGATGCAACAACCCTTGATATCCATTTATTTTTCACCAGCCCCGATGTAATTTCATTCCAGTTTTTTCCGCCATTTTTTGTAATGTGAATGCGTCCGTCATCTGTACCTGCATAGATCAATCCGAATTTTAAAGGAGATTCAGAGATGGTAAAAATGGTCTGATACGAAATATCGCCTGACTTACCGGGATCATTATAAGTGAGGTCAGGACTGATCCGTTCCCAGGTACTCCCCTGATCAAGAGAGCGGAAAAGATATTGCATACCATGGTAGATTATATCCGGGTTATGAGGAGAAATAATAAAAGGAGCAAGCCACTGTCCACGAAGTTTGGGTTTATCTTCATACGTTTTTGGCATGATCATCTTAGTTCCTTCCCGTCTTTTTTTTGTAAGGTCTGACCGGAAAAGAGTACCATAAAATCCGGCTGAGTAAACAAGATTAGGATTTCCTGGGTCAATAGCATGATTACTGCCTTCACCGCCGGGGGCATATTCAAATTCCACTGCAGGGATATTATCCCGTCCACGGCTCAGGTCAACCACACCACGGCGACTGCCATGATCCTGGATTGATCCATATACATGGAAAGGTTCTTCAGTGTCCACTGCAATATTGAAAAATTGTACCAGAGGAAGCTCGTTGATAAAACATCGCGAGTTAGCTCCTTTATCATACGAAACACAAATACCTCCATCATTGGCATTTACAAGATAATCTGAATTATCCGGATCAATCCAAAGGCCGTGATGATCGGCGTGCATACCACGCAATTGTTTAAAGGTCTTGCCACCGTCATAAGAAACATTCAAAAACAATCCCATGGTGTAAATAGTATTTTCATCGTTTGGATCAACACGCATCTGCCCAAAAACCCAACCATAAGTTGCAGAATGTCTTTCCATATACTTTTTCATTTTATCTGTCTGTCCACTCACCTGTGTCCATTTTTCACCACTATTATCAGTCCGGAAAATTACAGCACCTTTGATCACGCCTCCTTTTGGTCTTCCGTATGAGTCTGATTCGTCATCTTCACCTTTCCTGATGATTTCATAATTATCTACAAAGGCGTATAAAACATCAGGGTTTGACCGGGCAATATCGATTCCGGTCCTGCCCCTGTAACGAGCTTCAGGTAAGCCGTTATTTACAGGATTCCAATCTTTCCCACCATTTATAGTTTTCCAAATACCACTACCGTCATATCCAGGCTCATTACGTGGATCATTCCATTTTTCACGGATACGTTGCCATGTAGTGGCATAGAGGATGTCAGGATTTGTGGGATGTATAACAAGATCATTAGCTCCCGTTAATTCATTGACGTATAGTACCTTTTTCCAGGTTTTGCCTCCATCGGTGGTTTTATACACTCCTCTTTCTTTATTTGGGGTCCATTCGTTACCGGAAGCTGCAACCCAAACCACATTGCTGTTTTGCGGGTGCACTATAATACGGGATATGATCAGGGAATTTTCCAGTCCCATATGGCTCCATGTTTTCCCTTTGTCGGTGGTTTTGTAAACACCCGAACCTGCCTGGGAACTGCGAAAAATATTTGCCTCACCTGTCCCTACCCATAAAATATCAGAATTTGAAGGGTCGAGGGCAATATCACCTATTGAGGCTGAGGCTTCCCTGTCAAAAATGGGCTCCCATGAGGTGCCTTCATTTTCTGTTTTCCATACCCCACCGGAGGCAGAAGCAACATAAATAGTATAGTTTTCTCCTTTTGGGGGAACAACCTCCAAATCGGTACAGCGACCACTTACATTTACAGGCCCGACAAATTGCCATTCAAGATCTTTATACGGGGAAGATTCAGCCATTTGCCTGTACAACTCAAATTGCGCCAGTCTTTCTTCTCCTTTAGTAAGGGGTTTTGGTTTTTGAGAGTAGATTTGTGAAGTGAAAAGCAAGTATCCAAAAATTAACAGGGTAAATGAAAATATCCTGTTACCGGGTTTTAGTAACTTTTTCATTATAGTAAATTATGGTTATAAAAATTATTGATGAAATTACAAATAATAAGTCGTAAATCACAAACATCTGTCTGACTATTAGATATGACATGGAAGGAGAATCAGTATTTACAGCTTTAACTTGTTCAAAAATTTAATCATTATATGAATATTACCGGTATCCGGTTATTCAGGTTGAATGTTAATAGGAATACTTTGGCAGAGGAGATGAATAGTAGTAGTAAAATAAAAAAAGCCGGTATTACCGGCTTATAATAATCAGTTTACTATATAGGTACGTGAGAATTTTCCCGGTTCTTCTTTTCTGCACGAATCAGCTTCGTTTTACTTTTTATGAATACCACCTGCACTTGAAGAATGTGCGTCAACTTGTTGTGGATTACCCTTGTAATAAATATCACCGGCACTGCTGGCGCGGGCACGAAGTTTTTCGGTCACAGTGATCCTTGCATCTCCGGCACTCGAAGTGGAAACATCAGCTATACGGGTTATAAGATCAAAAGCTTTCAGGTCGCCTGCGCTGCTGAGGTCAGCTTCCAGTTCATCAGCAACGCCTTCAAGGTCGATATCCCCCGAACTGCTGATCCTGCATTTTAGCCTGGTAACTTCAACTTTTAACTTAATATCACCAGCGCTGCTTGCTGAAAGTGACAATTCATCCGCCTTAATTAAAGTTTCACCATATACATCACCCGCACTTGAAACAGATATCTTTTCCACATCTTTTATGGTAACATACACTTTTTTTACTTCTGCTTTCCGGATAATCGCTTTACTGTAAACCTTTAGTGTATTATCCCTCACTTCGGTTACAATATACTCGTGAAGATTATCATCAGCTTCCACTGTAATACTTTCCTTTTGTCCCTGGGTCAGATAAACATCTATACCCGAACTTACTTTGATGGCATTAAAGTACACGGCTTTTCGTTCTTCGGATACAACTTTTCCCGAGCCGGTAACTTTGAGCCTGATTTGGCCATACGCACTTGTTGTAAATGCAATTACGAGAATTAATGAGATGAACTTTAACATTTTCATAGTTTAATAAATTTTGGTTTTTTATTAAAAGACGTTTAAAATTACACTTAGCTGCATTTAAATGGCATCTTACTGCAAGTACGGTGAAATCGAAGATTATTTCCTGATTTTCGCAATGGGACACCCGGAATTAATCCAATATTTAGTAGACGAAAAATAAACCTGTTTAATTTAAAAGTCTGCTGAAGCTGACTATTTTATCATAACCATTACTTTCTTTTGAGACAGTCTCCTGGTTTTATAAAAAACTGTTGTTACCGTTATGGAAGAAACTATAAGCTGTTGTAATATTTAACAAGCTTAATCAGGTCACCTTTTTCCTTTATTGAAATTTTTTGCTTTTTAATATATTTTGAGATATCAGAACTCTTTTCGGACAAAGCATTTATTATACTTTTCTTGTTGGTAATTAATTGAGGCAAACCATTGTCAATTAGCAGTAAGTATGTATCATTCCCAACTCTGAACCGGGCAGGTTTCGGATCTTGGTAGGGTTTTGCAGCTTCGGCTTTCAAAAATACAGTGTTTCTTTTAAGCAGTAGCTGACATTTACCTTCTACAAGAAGTTCATAAAATGAACCTTTTTTATTTTTCTTTTCATCAGAGTGAAAATAAATAAAAGTCGACTTCTCAATTTTAATATATATAATCTTTTGAGGTTCTGCAATCCAGTATACTATGTCATTGACTTTAAATTCAATTTCATCTGCATAGATATTATAACGAAGAGGTCCTTTATATAAAATATTGTTTTTAGTATATACTTCACCAGGGTTAAAATCTTCAGACATGTATGGTGTGCCTTCAATTTCAGTATATGAATTTTGTTGTCTGGATGTTAGTCTTTTGGTAAATCTCACCATAGTTGCCAAATCCTGCATCTCTCTCATAACGATCTGAGAGAAAACTTTTTCACAAGCAAACATGGAAAAAAACAGGAATATTGTTATTAAATATTTCATCGCAACCTGGTTTTCAGTTTCATATTAATACATCTTTTCAAATATAATGCTAAAAATATATTTTCAGTTTTTTTTCTTGTTTTTACTGCAAAATTCCTGGTTCAGCGTAATGGAAGTTGAATTCCGACTTTCCGAACAAATGTCTCTTGAAGTTTGATAAAAATGTAGTATAATGGAATAAATCATCTGTCATTTTTGTCTAATATACTACAAACCTCATTAAAAAATAATATCATGAAACAAAAACAATGTTTTTATCCTAATTATTGGAGAAATCCAGTGCAAGTATTGACAATTGCTTTTTTAGTTTCTTTCTTTTTAATCCCAATGGGTTCATACGCACAAGATGGAAAAGTTAATTTTTCAGGTGAGTGGTCATTTAATGAATCAAAAAGTGATATGGGTGAAGGAAGATTTCCAGCAACTTCGAAGTTGACAATAAAGCAGGAAGGGAATAATCTTACTATTGTAAGGCTTCGAACAGGACGGGACGGGCAGGAAAGGGAATCAACACAGGAACTAACCCTGGATGGAAAGGAAAGTGAAAACGATACAGGCAGAGGGACAAGAAAATCAACTGTAACCTGGTCTGATGATGGAAAGACTCTAACAATTAAATCAACAATGGTCTTTGACAGAGACGGTGAAACCATGGAGATAAAAAGTATTGAACTATGGAAACTGACCGATGGAGGTAAAATTCTTTCTATTGAATCTTCTTCTTCAACACCAATGGGGGAAAGAAAAGCCACTTTAGTTTATGATAAGAATTAACTCTTAACTAATCCCTAATACAACGAACAGAAAAGCCACCTTTCTTTTCGAGTCCGTAACGAGAAAATTCTCCCTTGGCCGAATATAATGCACGACCAGCCATCATATCAATATCGTATTCGTCAGTAGACCAAAAGTAGGTGATTAAACCTAAATACATTTTATGTTCATTATCGTCGCTGCAGCCGCTGGAAAGAGCGGAAAACCCACTGGAATTTGTTGCACCAGCATTTGGGCTA
>JAUVHQ010000354.1 GCA_030593185.1 Bacteroidota bacterium | reverse complement strand
AAGATCTGACCCGTGGTAGAATAACAGAAAAGGCTAACAGGGAAACAATTGCTGCAGCTAAGTTTACAGCCGTGAGAAAGCTAAAGGAAATTGAATCAAAAAAGACCGGTAAAAAGTAATGAAACAATCCGGCTCAGCTTTTCCTATCTTGCTGCAATGGCTTCAATCTCAATTTTAACATTCAGGGGTAGCCTGGCAACCTCATATGCAGCCCTTGCAGGAGGATTATCAGGGAAGAATTTTTCATAAGCTTTGTTCATTTCTGCAAAATCATTTATATCCTGAAGCATACAGGTTGTTTTCACTATCTCTTTCATTGAATATCCTGCAGCATTCACTACAAAACGGATATTCTTTAATACCTGTTCAGTCTGTTCAGTTATAGTATCACCGCTAAGCTTACCTGTTTCAGGATCGATTGGTACCTGACCTGAGATATACAATGTACCATTTACTTCAACTGCCTGGCTGTAAGGTCCAACTGTACCCGGAGCTTTTTTAGTACTTATTACTTTTTTCATATAATATAATTAAAGAATTACTAAAATAATAGTTGAAAGTTGAAAGTTGAAAGTTAAAAGTAAGCGTTGAACTTTACAAACTTTACAAACTTTCAACATTTTCATATTCCATCTTTTCTTCTATCTTCCCACTATTCCCCTGTAGAAATAGCTCCTTCGTCGCATTTCACAGGGCAGGCATTCTTCCATTCTTTCAAAGAGTTACGAGTTATGAGTTGTCTATGTTCCTCACTTTTTCTTTTCTCCTTACTCCTTACTCCATACTTCTTACTTCTTTTCTCATCTCTCATCTCTTCCTCCTTACTCACCTTACTCACCTTACTTACCTACTCACCTCTCATACATCTTCATTCTATCATTCTATCATTCTATCATTCCACTATTCTGAAACATGAAATTAATAAAATCTTTTCAGAAAAAATAAAAGATGTGAACCCAAAAAAAAACTCTATTTACTAACAATCTATATATCACGATCGTACCAGCTTTTACGTTTTTCATATTTTAAATCGCTCAGGATGGATGATTTTGCACTTATATTAAATGAATAACTTTGTCGACTCCCTAATGGGATCCATGAAAATCTCATCTGCCAGCAGTGAAGATCGCGTGAAATATTCACCGAGGTATAGGTGAGTTTTTTAATTTTAAAATCCCAACCGGAATTGAATCCAATTTTCCATTTTGCCGTCAAACTAACATTCCCGTTAAAGTTAAGTGTTTGTGTAATATTTGGTTCCGTTATGCCCCGTTTTGACCAGTTAAAATTATATCTGAATGAAAATCTCCAGGGCACATTAAAATCAGTATATCCCAACTCCTCAATAATCTCCTCATCCTGTCCCATTATATCAGAACCTATTCCCATTCTTCCACCCTCCGGTCTAATACCAGCGGGTGCACTACTCGAAGGAGTTGAACTTACTCCACCACCTCCGGCTTTCGAACTGAAAGAGGCGTTTACAGACATATTCAACCTTGTTACGCGAAATAATTTACCGGTTTGTTTAATCTCAAAAGTATTTATCCTTGTACCATTTTCGGTAATCGCATATGGATCAAAAGCACCACCAAAACTCAGGCTGACTTTATTAAAAAGCCTGGTTGATCCCCGGAAAATAACAGGAGCAAGATTAAGTGAATCTGCAAATATATTGTAATTGGTAGAGAAATTGAACCTGTCAATTAATTTAACTTTTCGTGCATCAATTGTTGTATCTTCCAGGTTCCTGAGTTTCATTTCAATATTGTTATTGAGAGAAAAAGAAATTGATCCGCTTCTACCGGGTAGTGAAGGTGTGCTGTATATTTCAGATTCGTATATTGAATATTCACGAATCCTGCCCGTTGTATCTGCCTGATACTGACGATAATAATTTGGAGTAATTTCACTCATATCCGGTACCAGCGACATAGATATTGCCGGACTCATCACATGACGAATAGCAACAATTTTTGAATCAGGATTCCGTGGTAAAAACATACCATATATCTTAGGAGTAAGTCCAAAAGAAATTGAAGGCACCAATGCATGAGCATAACTGATCCCTTTAATAGTGTCGGTAACTACCTGATTATCCTCCCAACTTCTTTCGATACTGCGGGAATATAAAACTCCGGAATATCTGACCTGCGGTGATATAGAGAAGTTATTAAACAGGCGAAAAACCGTACTCAGAGGGATTGAATGCTGAAAACCATTTTTCATCTCATCAAACATATCTGAAGTCAGAAATTTTTCATCAGTAGTATTTATCCTGTTATCCATTTTAGCCTGGTAGCTAAATTCAACATTTTGATACCATTTAGTTTCTCCAACCTGGTTCCTCGGTTTTAATGGATAGATACGACTCATATTAAAATTTGCACGTGGGAGGTTCAGACTAACAGTTTTGTTTCTGCTGTTCTGGCTATGGTTCATACTGGCTGAAAAATTAAAAGGCGTTCCTTCCCATCTCCTGGAATAAGATATACTGGATGTTTTAGTATTTGTCAGATAACTATT
>JAUVHQ010000399.1 GCA_030593185.1 Bacteroidota bacterium | reverse complement strand
CGTGTATATACCGGCTTTACCGGTATCTTTTCAGATGTATGCCAATCTGATGATATTTGATGCTGTTTCTCCCACGCTGCATCGTTAACAGATGATTTCCCGAATTCTTTAAACTCTATTTTTGAAAAATCTGGTTTCATATTTATAATTTAACATGCTGGTTATTAAACAATTTTTAATTCACGCTGAAATTCTCTTAATACATCCAGCACATCCGTTTTAATATGTATAAAATGTTTATACCCGGTTTCTTTCAGGTTATCAATTGATTTTTTCGGATATCCTGCAATAACCAGAATTATCTTCCCACTTAAACTCTGATAAATTGTGTCTGCAATTTCGGGATATCCCTCATCCGAACTGCATAAAACAACAATTTCAGGATTTCTCTTCCTTACTGCATTCAATCCTTCTTCTGTTGTCTCAAAACCTGTATTGTCAACAATATTAAAACCGGCAATGGCAAACAGATTTGTCGTAAAAGCAGCCCGGGCTTTCCTCATTTTCTTATCTCCGTATGTAAACAGGAATACTTCCGGGGTTTTACCTTTATATTTCTCAGTGTTCATTCGTAATTCTTCGAATACTTCAGCAACACGGAATTTTTTCAGTGGCTTAGCTACAATATTATCCGGAAGTTTAATACTCCCGTTGCCTTCCTCAACCTTGACATTTTCAATTGCAGATTCACGTGTATTAACATACTGATTAGTCCCAACCAGCATCTCTTTCCGTAAAGCCAGATTCATGATCCGTTTTCTGCATAATTCTTCAATTTGTTCCTGTATAAATCCGTTCTCAAATGCAACAATGTATCCTCCGGCTTTTTCTATTTGCTGAAATAGTTTCCATGTTTCTGATGCAAGTGAATCTGTTAATGATTCAATATAATATGAACCTGCTGACGGATCAGTTACCTTATCAAAATAGGCCTCATTCTTAAGTATTATCTGTGTGTTACGTGCTATTCTTTCTGAAAAATCTGAAGGATCCTTGAAACTCCGGTCAAATGATTTTACATATAGCGAATTGGTGCCCCCGATTGCTGAAGCCATTGCTTCGGTAGTTGTCCGTAACATATTCACATAAGGATCGTAAATCGTTTTATTAAAGTCAGAGGTTTCAGAGTGGATGTAAGTTTTTAAACTATCTTCCGATTTTGGCTCCCAGGCTTGTACTATCCTGGCCCACAGCATTCTTGCAGCCCGTAATTTAGCAATTTCCATAAAATAATTGGATCCCGAACCCAGATTAAACTGTATATTTTGAGCAACCAGATCAACCGGTAGCCCCATTCCGGTAAATATTGAAAGGTATTCATTTCCTGCAGCAAGACTAAATGCCAGTTCCATTACTGCTGAAGCACCGGCATTACTAAAATTTATCCCGTTTACACCGATCAACCGGAAAGCAATAAGTTTTTTACCGTGGTTTTTAATAAGTCCGGCGGCATTATCAAAATCCTGTTTCTTATCAATGATGTATTTACCATTCATTGTAAGGTAACCGATGGGGTCGTGATTTACAGAACCGCAAACTTTACCGGGATCGATTCTTCTCTTTTTTATTATCTCTGCGAACAGGGAAATAATCTTTGGGGTTTCTGTTCCGGAAAGGAAATTGATGCCTGTTTTTTCCAATTCTATTCCATCCAGCAGTGTTTCAAGATCATCCGGAGTTTTTACTACACCCTTTTTTACAATAAATCCCACCGCTGTTGCTCCTTTTTCCAATACCCGAAGCGCCTTGTGGTTTGCTTCTTCAGGCTGCTTTACAAGAATATCCTCACGGATATCCCATTT
>JAUVHQ010000164.1 GCA_030593185.1 Bacteroidota bacterium | reverse complement strand
CAATTATTTGCTTTATCCCTGAGATTTGTGTAATTTGGAAACAAATGTTTTTATATTGTGCTTATATAGGTAAAAACATATTGAAACCGAGAGGTTTACACTATATAAATCAATAATAATGAATTTGATAAAACCCCAAGTTATGAAAAAATCTTTTTTATTTATTTTCATTGCAATGTTATTTGTTATTTCAGGATGTTCTAAAAAATCGGTTGATATTGATGCCGAAAAAGCTGCTATTAAGAAAGTTCTCATTAATGAAACTTCTGCATATCTGAAACAGGATCTGGTGGCAGTATTAGATGCTTTTGTCCAGGAAGAGAAAGCTATTTACATTTCGGTAGGAAGCCAGGGATATAGGGAAATAATTGGATTTGAGGATATTACGAAATATTTCAGGGCCAGTACCCAGTCTGACTGGTCGGCATATAGCGATTATAAGGTTGAGAAGTCAAACTGGAATATTAATATTAGCGGGAATAATGCTATGGTCTATTTTAATCAGACAATGCACTTTAAGATGAATGGTGAACCGATGGATACTCACTCCAAGGAAATACGGTTTATGGAGAAGATAAAAGGGGATTGGAAGATCGTTATGCTTGCATGGATTGATATGTCATTCTTTGAAAAAGATGTTGAAGGAAAAACTTTCTAAATTCCTGGTAAAAAACCAAATTGCTTTTATATAATACTGATAAATATTTAATTATATCCGGGGTATTTCTGCCCCGGTTTTTTTCATAATGAGGGTATTATGTATTATTGTTTGTCCTTTAAGTCAAACAATTTTGCAAATACCAGAAAACGTCAAAATAAGAAACAAGAAACCTATAGCCTTAAAACATATTTTAACCTAAGCAATTACATTATGAAAAAATCGAGTTTTCTAATCTTGCTTCTGACACCTTTTCTTTTCTTTGGCTGCCAAACCGGGAAACAGAAAAAGATTGTGCAGTATTCCATCAACCAGTTCATGGAGAATACCTCTGTTTTCGGAAGCTCTTTTTCTCCTGATGGAAAAAAGATATTGTTTACAAGTAATGAAACAGGAATTTATAATGCATTCGAGGTAAGTGTTGAGGGTGGTGAACCACAGCAAATTACCGACCGGCAGGAGTCAACCTACGGAGTGTCATATTTCCCTGAAGACGAGCGGATTATATTAATTTCAGACCAGGGTGGCAACGAGATCAATCATCTTTTTGTAAGGGAAACCGATGGGTCAATTCATGACATAACTCCCGATTCAACCGCAAGGGCTTCATTCGGAGGGTGGAGCCACGACAGGAAAAGCTTCTTTTATCTCTCCAATAAACGCGATCCGAGGTTTATGGACCTGATTGAAGTTTTTCTTCATACCATGGAACCTGAAATGGTCTTCGAAAACAAAAAAGGTTTCAATTACGGATCAATCTCTGAAGATAAAGAACTTATGGCTTTGACCAAAACTATTACCCAGTTGAATAACAATATGTTCCTGTATAATTTTGAAACCGGTGAGACAAAACTTCTTTCTGAACATGAAGGTGATATAACCTTTTCTCCGGTTGATTTCAGTGCGGATAACGAATATCTTTACTACCTGACTGATGAGAATAGCGAATTCAAATATCTGATGAAGATGAATTTAACTACAGGAGAAAAGGAAAAAGTATTTGAAGCCGAATGGGATGTTATGTATGCATATCATTCATACCATCATAAATACAGGGTTATCGGGATTAATCAGGATGCACAAACCGTAATTAAAATGTTTGATATGACTACCGGCAATGAGGTTGAGTTCCCTGAATTGCCGGGACAGAATATTACATCGGTTAATATCTCTGATAATGAAGATAAAATGGCATTCTATGTAAGTAACTCACGCCAGCCATCTAACCTGTATATCTATGATTTTGAAACAGGCGAATATCAAAAACTTACCAGTAGTCTAAGTCCTGAAATCAATCCGGATTGGCTGGTTGACGGTGAGGTAGTCCGGTATCCATCATTCGACGGGGTTGAAATTCCTTCAATTCTCTATAAACCCGTTAATGCTTCTGAGAAAAACAGGGTTCCTGCTCTTGTTGCAGTTCATGGCGGACCGGGTGGGCAGTCAAGGATTGGTTACAGAGCCAGTTACCAATATCTTGCAAATCACGGATATGCTGTTATTGCCGTTAATAACAGGGGAAGCAGCGGTTATGGTAAGACTTTTTATGCTATGGACGACCTGAAACATGGTGAAGATGATCTTCAGGATTGTATCTATGCCAAAGATTTCCTGGCTGAAACTGGCTGGGTAGATACGAATAAGATTGGTATCATTGGCGGATCATATGGTGGCTATATGGTAGTTGCAGCACTTGCTTTTGCACCAGAAGAATTTGATGTGGGGGTGGATATTTTCGGTGTCACTAACTGGCTCAGGACTTTAAAAAGCATTCCAAGCTGGTGGGAAGCCCAGCGAGAAGCTCTTTATGCCGAATTGGGCAACCCGGAAACAGACTCAGCTTACCTTTATCGGATTTCTCCTCTATTTCATGCTAAAAATATCACCAAACCGATGATCGTGCTTCAAGGAGCGAACGACCCCAGGGTACTGAAAGTGGAATCGGATGAAATTGTGGAAATAGCACGTAACAATGGAGTTCCTGTAGAGTATGTTGTATTTGATGATGAAGGACATGGTTTCAGGAAGAAAAAAAATGAAATTGAATCGTGGGGAAAGATACTGGCGTTCCTGGATAAATATCTAAAAGGCGAAGAGTAGGAAGAAATAGGAAGTGAGGTGAAGAAAAGGCAAAAGCTTGCCACGTGAAATGCGACGTTTACCCTGTGAAATTTGAGGTACGAAAATATTTCACTGGGGAAGGAGCATATTTCACTGTGGGCAGAAGGCAAAAGGGAAGAGAGAAAAGGAGAAAAGGAGAAGGGAGAGGGGGCGAAAGGAAAAACTTTCTAAATATTATTTCTCCCGTATTGCAATTGAAAGGAGTTGTATAATAGTCTTCCTGTTGTTACGTACAAGGGTGAGGATCATATTAACTACACTCGATCTGTTCAATCCAAGTGAGTTTTCAAGATCGTCCAAAAGCTTCATATTCTCAGGTGATAACCTGAAACCTGTTGGAACTTTTTTATCTTTTACCGCCATAAAACTGTTCTTAGAATGAAGCTTTAAATCTATTATTATTCAGACAAACACCGTTTTTCTTGTTAAAAAATGCTTCCCTGTCGGTCTCTTTTGACTTTGCTTTGAAAGTTTTCGTAAATACAAGGAGCACTTCGCTTTCTACACCGTTTACAAAAACAATATCACCACGCTTAACTTCTGACAATGGTAGTGATTTATTATTCAGTATCTTACACCAATACTCATATTCCCGGTTGATTGTTTGCATCCGCGATGTATCACCTCCGTTGTCAGGATGGTTACGCCGGGCAAGTTTCTTATAATTCGACTTAAGAGCATTCTCTGAAGTTATGTTAATAAAGTATTCCATTAGTTTTATTTTTATGACAAATGTATAACAATGTATAACAATGTGCAACATTTTCTAAAAAAAAATTAATTTTTCTTAAGAAAAATAAGTTAGTTCTTTGCAATGACCTGTTTTACTGTTGATTGAGACAATTAAATATTATTACTTATTTCAAATTTCCATTTTGTTTCTTCATTAAACGCCAATTAATTCATATCTTTAGCTGGAAGATAATGTAGAATTTATAAGCCCTGAAAGCCAGAACATTATAATTCCAAAAAATTTACGATTTTAGGCATTTCTTTTATTAGGCATTCCAAACTTTTTATGCTGAGCGCAGTCGAAACAAAGACACTGAATAGTTACAAGATTCTTATTTTGTTAAACGTAAATAGCGTTAATGGATAAAAACAGAAAATATTCTATTACAACAGAAAACGATGATGATACAAATATCAGGAGTGTTATAGCTGAAGGGGAGTTGTCGTTAAGATATATAAATGAGATCAGGGAAGAAATAAAATCGGCAATCCGTGGTGCAAAAAACCTGAAAATGATTATCAGGAATACCGATATGATCGACCTGAGCTTCCTTCAACTGGTAATTTCTTTGCAGAACAAATATAAAGCTGAAAAGAATAAAATTTCTGTTGAATTTGATGTTGATCAGGAAAACAGGGACTTGCTGATAAATTCGGGATTTGAGGAATTGTTAAAGACGTAAAGTTTCAGGTTGCGTGATGTATTTTGCGGATTACGAAATTACCTGTTGAAATAAATGATTACAAATAATATAAGGATATGGCAAAGACAATCATGTTTGTTGAAGATTCGGAAAGTGTACGCGAAGCAGTAAAATTTACTCTTGAAAAAGCCGGATATAATGTAGTGTTAGGAGTAGACGGTTCTGATGCCCTTAAATATCTCGAAAAACCGGATATTGATCTTGTTCTTACAGATCTTTATATGCCCAATATGGATGGTATTGAACTTATTAAGGAAATCAGAAAGAGTAATAATTATAAAAATGTTCCAATACTTTTCCTTACCACAGAAACTCATAAACATAAGAAAATTGAAGCCAGGGAGGCAGGGGCTACAGGGTGGATCGTGAAACCCTTTGTGCCTGAAAAATTAATTACTACTATCAGAAAAGTGTTGAGATGAAACATTCATGATAAATGTTGTGTCACTTGGGAGAATGATTATTCAGGATGTTCCATATAACCGTTGAAAAATTACTAATAAACACATGAAAGATCATCTTCAGGAAAAATTTATTGAGGAGGCTAAAGAACTTGTTTCCGGTCTTGAGGAAGCTATTCTGGCACTGGAGGATAATCCTGATGACACAAGACATATTGAGGAGGTTTTCCGGGTTATGCATACCCTGAAGGGTAGTGGGGCTATGTTTGGAATGGAAGAGATATCTGAGTTCACTCATAATCTTGAAAGTTTGTATGTGCTTGTTAAAGAGCAGGAAATCCCGGTTACAAAGCGTTTACTTGATCTTACTCTTGATTCTGTTGATCATATTGTAGTTTTGTTGAATTTAGAAACGGATAAAAAATCTTTATCGGAAGGAAAAATACTTACGGAAAAAATCCTGAGGTATATGAAAAATGCAGGTGTTATGGATTTGCCATATTCCGGAAGTTCTGCTATTTCACCTGATAAATTGAACAATCAAATTAAGAAAAACTCTATTCAAAACTCTGTTGCAACTTACTACATCCTTTTTAAACCGGATAAAGAAATTCTCAAAGACGGAACTAATCCGCTTTATTTGCTTGATGAACTATCCACAATTGGAAGTACTGATATCTTTCGTCACACTAATGCTGTGCCACGGTTTAATGAGATCGATCCTGTTTTGTGTTATACTTTCTGGGAGGTTTTGATGGCAACGGATAATGAAATTGGTGATATCAGAGATGTCTTCCTCTTTGTTGAAGATGTTTCAATAATTGAAATTCAGAAAATATCAGACTGCAATGTGTTGGATAATACTGATTTTGTGAGGAAGGTTGAATCACTCTATGTTGAGGGTAAGACAATGAACCCGACAACGCT
>JAUVHQ010000026.1 GCA_030593185.1 Bacteroidota bacterium | reverse complement strand
AATGAATTTCCCTTTTTCTTTTAGTGCTTTTGAAGCATTTTGAAGTATTTGAAAGTTCATTTCATCGGTTTCCATTAAGGGAAATGCGCCTTCGCATAGCATGATTACTAAATCAAATTCTTTTTGAAATTTCAAGGTTCTTGCATCCTGTCTTTGAAAATCAATTTTCAAATTCTCTTTTAAAGCTTTTTCCCTTGCTCTATTCAACAATGATTCCGACAAGTCAATTCCAGTTACTTTATATCCTCGTTTTGTTAATTCAATCGTATGTCGTCCGGTTCCACAGGCAATATCTAAAATCCGGGTTTGTTTATTAAAGTTAATTTCATTTTCAATAAAATCACATTCTCCGATAGTTCCTTGTGTAAAACTCTCATTGTCATATTTTAACCCGTAATTTTCAAATAATGTTTCGTACCATTGTTTCATGTTCTGTCTTTAAATATGGTTGCCAACGGATAAGTGCTTTATATTTCGTCCCTATGGGTACGATATCTTAAAATACCTATCGCTATTCTAAAAGTTTATTTGCTGTATACTTTAAAATATTGTCATCTAATTACGTTATTAATTACGTTATTAATAACGTAATTAATAACTGCTTTTATCACATAATAAACACTCCATAACCTCATCACTGCAACATAGCATCACAATTTCTTCACTCTTCGACTTTCGACTCTTTGACTCTTCGACTTCTTACCACCGCAACACAACTCTTCTCAACCTTTACTCCAGGGATCCGATAAGCTCAATGATGGTCCCATCCGGACCGCTGATCAGGACGAAGTGATTGTCAGGCCCCAGGGGAACAGGTGTATCTCCCAGAAGTTTGATATGATGTTTCTTTATCCTCTCCAGAAAGGGTTTCAGGCTGGTCACGTTGATAGTGATATACTGCACACCGGTATCATCCTGGATATATTTTGATAGTGGATGAGCGGCATCCTTTTCGAAACTCATCAGTTTCCACTGGGTTGCCCCGGGTGAGTCTTCAAGTTTCAGCACATCCACGTGGAAAGGTACCCCTCCGGTAAGACCCGATATCTTCCCGAATTCTTCGTCGACGTCAAATTCTCCCACCTTGCGCATACCAATAACATTGGTGTAAAAGTCAAGTGATTTCCCGATATCACTCACAACAACACCAATCTCGATAGTGGCGCTGGAAAACTCACTCTGTGCCGTAACCTGATAACTACTGATCAGGAACAACAAAATAAGAAAGGAAAAAGTAATCTGTTTCATGGTTTTTGTGATTATTGATAATACTATTCAGCTTTTACAATGGCATAAGCAGTTTATTGATGCATACCAAAAGTACTTTAAATCATTTTATTTAGCAAAGTAGGTCGTGTAACATGGAGTAACCTGCTATCTTTGCCCTGATAATGAATAAGAAATGACAAAAAGGGAAAGATATCAGAAAGTCATTGAATATTTCAGGGAGCACGTGCCTGTTGCTGAAACCGAACTCATCTATTCCGATCCTTTTCAATTACTGGTAGCAGTTATTTTATCAGCCCAATGTACCGACAAAAGGGTGAATATTATCGCACCTCCTCTTCTTGCAAAATACCCCACCGCTGAAACTATGGCTAAGGCATCACCTGAATTAATCTTTGAATTCATAAAAAGCTGTTCATACCCTAACAATAAAGCCAAACACTTGTATGGTATGGCAAAAATGCTTACGGATGACTTTAACGGGGTGATGCCGCAAAATATTGATGAACTCCGGAAATTACCGGGAGTAGGAAGAAAAACAGCCAATGTTATTGCAGCAGTAGTTTTCAATAAACCGGTTATGCCTGTTGATACTCATGTATTCAGGGTATCGGCAAGGATCGGGCTTTCGACAAATGCCAAAACACCTCTGGAAACAGAAAAACAGCTCGTACATTTTATCCCTGAGGATCTTATTCCCCTGGCACATCACTGGCTTATATTGCATGGTCGTTATATTTGTATTGCCCGGTCGCCCAAATGCCGGGAATGTGGTATCCATGAATATTGCAAGTATTACAAAAAATTAATAAAAACATAGGTAACTAATCAGTCGGCAGTCCACAGTCGGCAGTTGACGATCGATAAAAATGCAAAGTATAATGAGATTAGCCATTTTATGCATTTTAGGCACTTTAAACTTTGAGTCCACTACGAAAAGCCAAAAAAAGAAAATGCCACTAAATCACCCCGATATAGTCGTTCCCTGTTAAATATTGCCCGCCCTGTGTAATTGCGTTGCACCACTTCGTAGATTACACAGGGCAAGCAATTTCACAGGGCAAACCTTCTTACAGGGCAGGTTAAGTCACTAAGAATCACAAAGGGCCTATTTTTACTGCCTTATCTTTTGTGTATCTTTGTGTCTTTGTGTCTTTCTGGCAAAAAAATACTTTTCGGAGTGGGATCAACTTTATACACTATTATTTTAAATACTTTAGACATTTTAGCATTTAGTCATTTAAGCATTTAAGCATTCAAACATAAGGCACTGAATAGTTATAAACTTTTATTAATTATGGAAAAGATTTACCTTGATTATAATGCAACCACCCCGCTTCATAAAGAGGTAATTGAAGCAATGCAACCATTTATCAGTGAGTGCTTTGGAAATCCCAGCAGTATGCACTGGTATGGTATGCAGGCAAAAATGGCAGTTGGGAAAGCAAGAGAGCAGGTGGCAACCCTTATTGAATGTGATCCTGATGAAATTATATTTACCAGTGGAGGTACCGAATCCAACAATTTTGCCATCCAGGGAATTGCCTTTGCAAATCAATCAAAAGGAAATCATATCATAACTTCAGCTATCGAGCACCCTGCTGTGATAGAGGTTTGTAAATACCTTGAGAAAAAAGGCTTCAGGATCACATATGTTCCTGTAGATAAAAATGGTTTAATCAGATTAAAAGAGGTTGTTTCGGCAATAACCCGTGAAACCATTCTAATCACAGTAATGCATGCAAATAATGAAGTGGGAACGATCCAGCCCATTGAAGAGATCTCAAAAATAGCTATAAAGAATAAGATACATTTTCATACTGATGCAGCACAGTCGTTGGGGAAAATTCCGGTATCTGTAAAAAAAACCGGGGTTGACCTCCTCTCCGTCGCAGGACATAAACTATATGCACCAAAAGGTGTCGGCGCATTATATGTTAAACATGGAATAAATCTGGAAAAGATCATACATGGAGCTGACCATGAAAGAAACATGCGACCTGGAACTGAAAATGTTATTGAGATTGTTGGCTTAGGCAAAGCTTGTGAAATTGCGGGAAGAGACTTGGAGAAGAACCACTCACATATGAAAAAAATGAGAGATCTCCTGGCAAATAAATTGACCAAAGGACTAAAAAATGCCCGGATAAACGGAGATCTCAACAACAGTCTGCCCAACACTTTGAGTATCGGATTTCGTAATACGGAAGCCAATACACTGATATCTGAGCTTGATCATGTGGCAGCATCAGCAGGAGCAGCCTGTCATACAGATAATATTGACATATCTCATGTGTTAACGGCAATGAAAGTACCTGTTGAATTTGCTATGGGAACTATACGTTTTTCAACCGGAAGGTTTACAACCGAAGAAGAAATCAACCGGGCAACAGATGAAATCATCCAAACGGTAAAAAACCTCAGCGGGGATCAGGAAACCGGTGATCAACCCCTTGAAGAAACAGGCGAAATCAAGCTCACACATTTCACCCAGGGACTTGGTTGCGCATGTAAACTCCGCCCGCAAGCCCTTGAAGAGGTACTTAAGGATTTCAATGTACCAACCGACCCTGACATTCTTGTTGGAATCAATACATCTGATGACGCCGCTGTTTATAAGCTAAATAAAGACACCGCACTGGTTAAAACAGTTGACTTCTTTACACCTGTTGTAGATGATCCATTCCAATTCGGAGAAATTGCAGCAGCCAATGCATTAAGCGATATTTATGCTATGGGTGCAATACCCCTTTTTGCTTTGAATATTGTCGGTTTTCCATCAAATCGCCTGCCACTGAGCGTTCTCAGGAAAATTCTTGAAGGAGCAAATAAAAAAGCTGCAGAAGCAGGTATATCAATAATCGGAGGTCATACAATTGATGATACAGAACCAAAATACGGGATGGTAGTAACCGGGAAAGTTCACCCTGACAGGATATTAACTAATTCTGCTGCCCAACCCGGCGATCATATAATTCTTACCAAATCAATTGGCACAGGAATATTATCAACTGCTCTTAAAAGAGGGCTTCTTGAAAATGATACCAGGGAAAAATTAATTTCACTCATGTCAGACCTAAACAAAACAGCATCAGAAATCATGCAGAACTATCCGGTAAATGCCTGCACTGATGTTTCCGGTTTTGGATTATTGGGGCATCTTCTCGAGATGGCAAGAGCAAGCAAAGTTGAAGTTAATTTGTTTTCAGATAAAGTACCTGTAATTAAAAATGTAAAGAAATTTGTGACCGCCGATATCGTTCCCGGCGGAACCTTGAATAATCTGGATTATATTTCTGAATTTGTTGTATGGCCGGATAATTTTTCGGAAAATAATAAAATAATTCTGGCTGATGCCCAAACCTCAGGCGGTCTGTTAATATCAATCCCTCAGTCATATGCAAAAAAACTGGTGAACGAATTAATAACCAAAGGAGTACATAATACATCTGTTATTGGGGAAGTAATCAAAAAAAAGAAAGGAAAGATTTTTGTTTATTGAAGTTAACTTTTGACTTTTCAATAAAAAATGTTTATCTTAAACAATCCTAATTTAATTCGTCTTACAACCTAAAATTGATAAATAATTCATAAAAAAATGGATAAAGATGAAATAAAATCACCTGAAAACGAACCACAAAACACTCTATTATGGAAAGAAGAGGTGTTTTACCAGGTTTTCCAGTCAAACCCTACACCAATGGCGATCAGCAGGTTTGAGGATGCAAAATATGTTGATGTCAATAAATCTTTTCTTGACTTCCTTGAATATAAGCCTGAAGAAGTAATTAATCATACTTCAAATGAACTGCAACTGTTTATCGATATAATTCAGAGTGACAAATTTCTCTCAAAGCTGGCAAAACTTAATAAAGTAAGAGATTTTGAAGTAAAAATGAAAACCGGTTCAGGAGCTACAAAGGAGGTACTCTTTACTGCAGAAACTATAAAAATTAAAGATGAAATTTATCTTCTAACTATATATAATGATGTTACTAGCCAAAAAAAATCGGAACAAGAGTTAAAACTAAAATCCGCATATTTAGAGCAACTCCTTGAAGAAGCACCCGAAGCTATTGCCCAATGTAATAAAGATGGAATAATAATAACTATAAATAAAGAATTCACCAAAATGTTTGGCTACAGCAGTAAAGAAAGCATAGGAATACAAATTGATGATCTGGTAGCCCCGGAAAAAAGTAATAAAGAAGCCCGTGAGATAACTAATAAAGCTCAGAAAGGCCAGACAGTTTCTCTGGAAACCAAAAGAAGACATAAAGACGGGCATGAAATTGATGTATCTCTTCTTGCAACACCTATCATGGTGAATAATAAGCAGGTTGGCTCATACGGAATTTATCGTGATATTTCTGAAAGAAAAAAAGCTGAAGCCATTCAGAGAATGGCTCAAAATATTTCAGATGCAGTATTAACAACTGACAATCTACAGAAATTATTTGTTGTTATCCACAATGAGATAAGTGCATGGATTTATATAAAGAATTTTTACATAGCTCTTTATAATAAAGAAAAGGATACTCTTTCATTGCCATATTTTGAAGATGAAAAGGACAAATTCGATGAATTTCCTGCAGGAAAAACTCTAACCGGATTTGTAATCAGAACAAACAAATCATTACTTGCTAATGAGGCAAATATGAAGAAATTTGAGAAGGAAGGGGAAATTGATTTAGTTGGAACCTCCTCGAAAGTATGGCTCGGAGTTCCTTTGAAAACCGATGGTGAAACTATTGGAGCAATATGTCTGCAGAGCTATGAATCGGAAGATACCTACACTAAAGAAGACCTTGGAATACTTGAATTTATTGCCAGTCAGGCAGCACTGGCTATAAACAAATTAAAAAATGAAGAAAATCTGAAGAAAGCCAGGCAGGTAGCTGAAGAAGCGGCTCAGGCAAAACAACAGTTCCTTTCAATAATGAGTCATGAGATCCGGACTCCTCTGAATGCTATACTGGGGATGACCTATCTCCTGCTTCAGGAAGATCCTAAGAAAGAGCAGCTCGAGTTTTTAAATTCCCTGAAATTTTCAGGAGATAATTTAATGACACTGATCAACGATATTCTTGACTTTAATAAAATTGAAAGCGGTAATATATTCTTTGAAGAGTCCGATTTTAATCTTAAGGATCTGATACACGGAATCAGGCAATCTTTCAGCTTCCGTGCCGAAGAAAAGGGGATCAAATTGAAAGTGCTGATAGATTCCGAGTTACCTGAAATTATTGTTGGTGATGCCGCCCGCCTGAACCAGGTGCTTACCAACTTGATTGGAAATGCGATTAAGTTTACTGAAACGGGATCAATTACAATTGATATAATAGTTGTGAATACCGGAAAGAAAGAGATTGAGTTGGAATTCTCCGTTACCGATACCGGTATTGGCATACCGGAAAACAAACAAAAAATTATTTTTGAGAGTTTTAGCCAAGCAAGCATAGATACAACCAGAAAATTCGGCGGTACCGGATTGGGATTGGTTATTTGTAAACGGTTAATTGAACTTCAGGGCAGGAAACTGGAGCTTGAAAGTAAGGTTGGTAAAGGATCGAAATTTTTCTTCACACTTGAATTTAAGAAAAGTGAACGTAAATCATTGAAACCGGAATATACCGGGGAGAAGAAATTTGATCAGCTTGCTGGAAAGAAAGTCCTTTTAGCTGAGGATAACGAGATAAATGCTATTGTGGCACAAAAAATTCTTACCAGATGGGGAATTGATGTTGAAACTGTAACAAACGGACTGGAGGTAATCGAAAAAGTAAATAAATATGATTTTGATGTGATCTTATTGGACCTGCATATGCCTGAAATGGATGGTTTTAAGGCAACAAAAATTATACGTAAATCAGATCACGATAAGATCAGGAACATTCCTATTATCGCCCTTACTGCAAGTGTGATGTCAGATGTGCAAAGTAAAATAGAAAAAGCAGATTTTAATGATTATGTTTTGAAACCTTTTAACCCCACGGAATTATATAATAAAATATTTATGCAGGTTAATAAGTAGTTGAGTGGTGAGTGAAGAAGTAGGAAGTAAATAGTAAGAAGTAAGAAGACAAGAAGTAAGAAGAGATGAGAGGTGAGCGTTGAGAGATAAGTTGAAGAATAAAGAGGGAGATTGAGGAAAACATTTTTAACAATAACTACTGATATGAGAAAATACATGGTCTACAAGACTATTCTATTTCTTATTTTTTCTCTTCCTGTTACTCAGGCAATCGCCCAGGAAAACATTCCTGAATTAAACAGAAGGATAATTGAATATGTAGAATCTGTTATTGATAAAAAGGTAGACAGAGGAGAATGCTGGGATCTGGCTTACCAGGCATTGAACAGATTTAATGCTGAATGGGATGGAAAATTTCAATATGGGAAACTAATTAGTCCAAAACGGGAACCTGTGCTTCCCGGTGATATTATCCAGTTCAAAAATGTTAAAATAAGGTACCAGATTACCAATACTACATATACTGAGTTTATGAAACAGCATACCGCTATTGTGTATAAAGTTAAACGTAAAAATGTATTTACAATCGCTCACCAGAACACTGAATTTTCAGGACGCAAAGTAGGGCTAAGTGATCTGAACCTGGCTCATGTAGTAAAAGGGGATGTTAAAATATACCGTCCAGTACCGAAAAGCAATAAATAATTAAAGTTGCTGGTTACTGGTTACTGGCTTGCCACGTGAAATGCGACGCCTGCCCTGTGAAATTTGAGGTACGAAAATATTTCACCAGGGAAGGAGCATATTTCACTGTGGTTGCTAGTTACTTGTTACTGGTTACTGGTTGCAGTTCAACGAAGTTAAATTTAGATAAAATGGAAAATTCTAAGGATTGGACACTTAAAGGAAAACAGTGTCTGGTAACCGGTGGTACCAAAGGGATTGGTGCAGCTATAGCCAGAGAATTCCTGAACCACGGTGCTCATGTGACTATTGTCGCCAGGACAAAAAGAGATATTGAACGGTTCATCCAAATAAATAACCGGAGAGGTGAAATTAAAGGGATCGATGCCGATCTGAGTAAAAAAAATGAATATAAAAAAGTAGTTGATTATATTGAAAAGAACTGCTCAAAACTGGATATCCTTGTCAATAATGTTGGAATGAATATCAGGAAAAAAACAGATGAGTATACCAAAGCTGAGTTCGATACGATAATGAATACCAATCTTGCTTCTGCTTTTGAATTGAGTAAGCTGGCGTTTTCCATGTTAAAAAAATCTGACCAGGGAAATATTATCAATATTGCATCCACTGCAGGACAAGTTCATATCCGCACCGGTTCCGTTTACGGGATGACCAAAGCTGCGCTTATCCAACTGACCCGTAATCTCGCCGGAGAATGGGCAGAATATAATATACGTGTTAATGCAATTGCACCATGGTATATCCGTACTCCCCTGGCAGAAACGGTGCTTAAAGACAAAAAATACTACGATGAAGTTATCAGCAGGACACCCATGAAACGGATAGGTGAACCTGGTGAAGTAGCTTCACTTGCTGCTTTCCTTTGCATGCCTGTAGCAGGTTATATCACGGGGCAATGTATTAGTGTGGATGGGGGTTTTACAATTAACGGTTTTTGAATTTTAAAAGCAGAATTTTCTTTAACATCTACTCACAATATTCCCTATACAACCATACTCCTTCCCGGCTGTTTAGGCGTACAGCCCGGATAAAGTCATTACAAGCTTGTTTATTGTTTCCTGTTTTGATATAAACTTTCCCGCGATTTAACCAGGTAGCCGGATTCGTCGGATCAAGATCCAAAGCCATACCATAGTCCATAATAGCATATTTATTTTTTCCTGACAAAACATAAGCATCAGCGCGGTCGATAAAACTTCGCGGATTCTCAGGATGATTTTCAACATTCGTTGAAAAACATTTCAGGGCAGAATAATATTTTTCCTGATCAATGTAGATCTTCCCACATAAGTGAAGTGCCTCTTCATCAGCAGGAAAAAAAACCAGATAATGAGCCAGATCATTAAGTGCCTTATCTCCTGCATTCATCCGGTGATATAATCCGGCTCTTTTGATATAAAGATGAAACATTGAGGGATCAGACCTCAGGACATTTGAAATGTCTTTCACCGCCATTGGAAAATTTCCCGACTTAACATAAACATCTGCTCTTCTTTTTCGGAAATCCGGATTTTCCGAATCCAGGGAAATTGCTTTTGAAAAATTCACTTCTGCTTCCCGGATTTTACCCCGTGCATAATTTATTCTACCTTTTAATGCATAAGTTCCCGCTTTATCAGGATATTTCGAAATATATACTTCAACTAAATCGAGAGCTTCCGAATACTGCGCAGTTTTCGTTAAATAATTAATTTCCTGCTCAAGCTTTTCAAAAGAGTTATACCATCTTTTTTTCCAGAGCTCCACCCATTTTCTTGAGTTCTCGATACTCTCAAATGCCTTATTCAGTTTAATTGATTTCTCCGAAACCCTGAACGGAGATCCCAGGTGATCCTCCAGATGTCTGATAGACATATCCGTATCTCCCATTTTGGCATAAGTCATTGCCAGTCCAATACTACCGGAATATCTCTCAAGTTGTGAGGCTTCATTAAAATCATCTTTGGCTTTCAAATATTCCCCGAGCCAGAAATATGCCTCTCCCCTTTTCAGATAATAATAGTGTTTAATACTCCCTGGTTCAATGGCCCTATCAAACTCAGAAATAGCTTTTTTAAACTCTTTCCTTTGCAAATTGGCAAGCCCTGCCAGGTAATGATCATTTTCTGTTTGAGCATTAACCGGAAAGTATATCAAAATTAGTAAAGTGATATTTAATAATTGTCTCATAACTGTCATGCTCTTAATCTAATATAAGCTTTCAACCTTATTTCTTTTTTCCTTCAGACTCTGCCAGGAATGCCTTTGGCGCACTCTGGCAGGTTTTTCTATATGTCTTGCTTCTGTTTCTTGCGCCGGATGTAACGGTAGTGGTACTAGTTAAAACCGGTAGTTCCGGTGCGCTTACTATACTTACCTGTACCCCGTTGGGGTAATTGTTTTTGTGTGCTTTTCTAGCCTTCAATTATTGAACATCAGGCTTTTATTATTCTTTTATAGGCATCCGCTAATAACGACTCTCTGAGTCGTTCTACAAGCCCATCCATATAGCGCTCCACTCTTTACTCACTACTCAAATCTCACCTCTCACCGCTTTCTTCTTACTTCTTACTTCTTCCCCCCTTCCCCGGGCAACCTGGCATCCTTTTCTGTTATTACATGAATGAAGCCTGAATAATGCCTTGTTTCAACTCCGGTAATCCTGTTCTCATATACATCACAATGATAATAGTAAACACCTGGTGCAACATATTTTCCGTTATACATCCCGTCCCAATTTATATACGGATCAACAGTCTCATAAACCAGTGCCCCGGAACGACTGTAAATTTTCATATTGATCCTTACTACAAAATCAGTGGTCCTTGCACGGAGAATATCATTGTAACCATCATTATTGGGTGTAAAAACATTTGGTATCTCATAATAATTACAGGTATCAACGCATATTACAGGTGATGAAAGCTCACTTTCATTCCCTGTTGAATCAACTGCGGATATTGCATAACAACCTGCCATAGAGAAGTCAGGATAGTGTATAAAAACAGTATCCAGTGGTGATTCAACCGTATGAATAAATTCCAGATCTGCCTCAAGAGTTGGCTTGTAAAACACTTTATAATTAGCCACATCATCCGGGCATCCCGGTACCGGCAAATTCCAGGTCAATTCGTTATAAAGACTGTCACAATTTGAAGATATATTTAAATCAGGCGGACAGGGAGGTTCATTATCAACAGGGATACCACAACTCTCATAAGAATAATTGATCAAAGGATCCAGTATACCGGGACGGTTATAGGTACCAATACTTTTTACGAGGTAACAATAAGTTTTTCCATTTTCAAGTCCATAATTAATAAACAGAGAATCAGCAGTAACCCCTACCGAGTCAAAACTCATACCTGTATCATCCTGACGGAAAATCACATACTCCAGGTTAACCCATGGCACATTCTTTATGAAGCGCAACGAGAGTTTTTCGTCAGCCGGTTCAATATCCATACCAAGAGATGATGCCTCTCCTGATCCTATAAGAAACCGGTTCCCTCCTTCATCATTATACAACTCTATTTTGTACGAATAGTTGTAACCTGCTGTATTAACAGGTTCATCCACGAATGTAGTATCATCCAGATCATCAGTATTTATTGTCCCTATCAATGAATAATTCTCGCCCCAGATTCCAGGCGACCTGAATATATTGTACTCATATGGCCCATTTGCCGGTATAGTGTCAAGATTCTTTGGTTTAGCCCATGCAATATATATAGAACCATTACTCTCGTCTGTTTCAGTGATACTTACATTAGTGATCAGGGGAGTTCCCTGTACAAGAACAGAACAATACTCTTCGGATGCAATACTTTCAGTCCCATCGGGGAATAACGCTACAACAATATAACAATATTCTGTCCCTTTCATCAATCCTATACCATTGTTGTTATCAAGAAACATGGTATCCTCAACAGACTCAGTTTCTCCAATAGCTTCATAACCAATATCCGGAGGTATCCCAATCTCGCAGGAATCTGGTTTGAATCCCGAAACCCCGGCTTTCCTGTATAACCGGTAACCAGCAATATTTGTGCAGACACTTTTGTTCCAAACCAGACTAATTGAATTACTGAAAGGGAAAGCCGACAAACCATCAGGAGCAGGACCAATTACCCTTATCTCCATATTGTCAATATCCACCAGACTTAACTGCCGGTTAGTATCTTCCGCCTTAAAAACAACCTGGTATGTCCGTTCCCTGACATGCTCACAGGCAGTTTGCCACCTGAACCTCGATACACTCAAACCTGTTTCAGAAGATACATAAAAAAACTCAGCCGGACTCTCTTCAACAATTAACGGACCGCCGTTGGCTGTTTGAATAATACTATCACCATCAATATCAGTACTGATAAAATCAAATTCAATAACTGTCCCTGCCTCAACACAATAGTCTGTCAATTCCTGGTTTTCAGGCGGTATATTCGTTGTTTTATATACTTCAACCTGGATATCACGTACAATATTCCCAATTTTAATACCGTTTCTCCATTCTTCAATATTCATAGCAATATTGAACTTACCTGAATCAACCGGAGCATCCCATACATAATCACCGCTTACCGGATCCACATAAAGAGTATCACTTGCCGGTGGGAAAGTATAACCTGCTATTGGCTCACCATTCTCCTGAAGGCAAACTGTACGACTGTATGAAATGCTATCACCATCGGGATCGTAGGCTGCAGGATTATGAATAAAAACATGCCCTATCGCTGCCTTGTCTATTGGCGGATTTAATAAGACCGGTGTGTTATTGTATCCAAGCGAAGGATTGATCATCATCGTAGTCTTCAGGCAAAAAATCACATTTACCGAACTGGGAATATTCAGCACACCAAAATTCCTGTTTGGGTCCTGAACAATGATTTCATACACTCCGGGACCTGGAAATGTATGTTCCTTAATGTACTTATTGCGTTTGTAAAAATTCGGAAGCAAAACCTGTTCAACCCTTGGCGCAATTGAAGTAGTATTATCCCCCCAATCCACCGTCAGTTCATCGCGATCGGCAGCACTAAGTGTATAAGTAAAAGTGGTAATAGTTATTTCAAAAGTCAGATCAGATATCTGCCTGTAAGTAATCTCTCCTGCCCTGTTGTGAGTTGCAAAACCTTTAACAGAAACAATTAATACTATAAGTAATATTACTGCTATTCTCCTTAATTCTAACATCTTTTGTATTCTATCTTAATAACACACCTGAATTTCACACAAACTCTTGTTAACAAAGTTAAGCATTTTCTAAATCCCCCTACTCACCTCTCTTATTTCTTCATTCTACATTCTACCAAAGTGTTACGAGTTTCGGGTTATCCACCTTCATTATCACTACAGCCTTTGGCCAACGTAGTCTGTTTTGTTCGACGTAGTTGGCGGACGAAGCGAGTTATGAGTTCACTCACTTCTCATTTCTCACTTTTCATCATCTTTCTTCTCCTTTTCGCCTCTTCTTTCAGTCGCTCCCTCGCTCTCTCTTTTCGTTCCTCTTCTTTCTTCACTTTTGCCTTTTCTTCTCCTTACTCAACCACTCAACTAATTCAGTCTGGCTGAAACTGAATTTCAACTTTTTCCCTATTGAAAATAAATCCTTTTTCAAAATCATTATATTTGAATATCAACAAATTACTCTGATCCCTGAACATATCCAACATAATAATATTCTTTATCTCTACCTTCTCAACGTTGCCTGAAATGGGATACCTGTAGTATAACCAAACTGCAATATCATTCATTTTTTTCTTTAAAAAAACCGGTTCTTTCAGCTCTTTTCCATTTACTATAAAACTGAATGTTTCTCTAAAATACCGGCTAAAATATTCATCGGCATTCTTAAGCTCATTCTCCTTTCCTAGGTTCAGGTCCACACCGTATTTTCTCTCAACAATAGTTTCAAAATCATCGGTAAAAACCTTAAATGACACAAGGAAAACCTTCTCTACTTTGTTATATTCCATGCTCGTTACAGAAACATGGACAGGGTGAAATGCCAGTAAAAAAAATAAAAGCAATTGACCGGTTGTTATCATTCCGTTTTTCGTTTCTTATTTTTGTTTGAAAAATCCAAAAAACTAACAAATAGCTAATTTACTGCAAAAATCAGGCAAAGTTTCATGAAAATTTCATCTTTATAAACTATCTCAGAAAAATTAATATTTTTATGCCGAATTAAATCTCAATTGCACAATGTCTTTCAAAAATTCACTCCTGGTAGTTCTTGTCTTTATTATGGTTTCATGTTCAGGCAGAAAAGAGTTGTCTCAATGGCGCGGTCCGGACCGCGATGGCAAATACCCTCAATCAGGTTTATTGAATCAATGGCCGGATGATGGTCC
>JAUVHQ010000093.1 GCA_030593185.1 Bacteroidota bacterium | reverse complement strand
AAAAGTTATATTAAGTTTAATGATTAAGGAAACTTTACCACATATTAAAGCGCGTCCTGAAGATATTGATGATGTGCTTATAAACATTCTTGATAATGCAATAAAATATACACCTTCTGATGGCAAAGTTGAAGTTATTGCAAGTATTGATCACAAAAAAATATTAGTTGAAATAAAAGATACAGGGATTGGAATACCCGAAGACGATATTCATCATGTATTTGATGAATTTTACAGAGCAGAAAATGCCAGAATAATTGAAAAAGAAGGAACGGGGCTTGGGCTTACAATTACAAAGAAAATTATTGAAACATACGGTGGTAATATTATAGTTGAAAGCAAAGTTAATGAAGGAACAAAATTTACTATTATTCTTCCTGTTTCATAAATGAATCAGCAAAATTTTTATACAGGTATTTCAGATATTCCTGACAAAAATGTTCTTATTTTTGGATGTGGCAATATTCTTTTTAGTGATGATGGGTTTGGTCCTCATGTCGCTGAAGAACTCCTTAAAAATTATCATCTCCCGGGAAATGTTGGAGTAATAAATGCGGGTACTAGTGTAAGAAATATATTATTTGATATTGCCCTCTCTGAAAAAAAACCAGAAAAAATTATCATTATTGATGCTATAGATGCTGGAAAAACACCCGGTGAAATATTTGAACTTCCAATAGATGAAATTCCTGAAAAGAAGATTGATGATTTTTCAATGCATCAACTTCCAACTTCAAATCTATTAAAAGAATTAAAAGATTTTTGTAAAGTTGATGTTATAATTATTGCTTGTCAGGTAGAAAATATTCCTACAGAAGTTTCTACTACTATTTCAAAGAAATTAATTGATGCAATACCGGAAGTTTGCAAAAGGATAAATGAGATTATAAAAAATGGTTAAAGAAATAATTAACGAAGAAAAAATATTTAATTATCCGTAAGCCTTCGGTCTAATGCATCTTTCACGGGATTGGAAGCCGCGGTATCTTTGCATGAAAAACCTTCCATGAAAAAATCAGAGCGTGAGAACTGGCCACTGATCCTGAAATTACCGGTACCGAACTTAGTGCTAAACTGGATAAAACCCCATCTGAAGGAGTAGGTATTGTTGAAGCCCAAAGAGGAACCTTACTCACCACTATTGGACTGACGAAAGAGGCATAGTGACCAAGGCTAATATTATTGTTGGAAACACAAATAATAATACTGCTATTTGTATGTCGCTTAAAAAAGTAGCTCAGGGATTGATCAAAAAAGGAATCGAAGTTTCAGAAGGAATCCTTAATATAGTGGAAATGGCTTTCAGAGCATATGATCCCTGCTTTTCATGTGCTACCCACAGACTATCCGGCGAAATGCCGTTACAGGTTAATTTCAGGGATGAAGATGAAAAAATTATCAGAACTGAAAAAAGAGATTAAGTAAAGCCCGTCTATAAAGTCAAACAAAGATTACATAAGCACCCCCGTACAGTCATGCTTCCTTACGGGGCAGGCAAATAACAAGTACCAAAATACAAATAAATCTCAAATTCCAATAACTTAAAAATCAAACAAATTCTTTTATATGTACTGTTTGGGTTTTGTTTTTTCAAACATTGGGTATTATTTACTCACAAAATAATTAATTTTAAAGGTGTTCGTGAGATCACTTCGTTAAGTTGTTATTTGTTTTTTGAGATTTGTTATTTATTTATAAACGAAATATAGAATTTATAGACAGGCTCTAAGTAAGTGGATATCAGGCAGAAAAGATGAGCGAAAAAAGTGATAAGAAATTGCTGATATTAGGTATGGGAAGTGAAATACTGATGGATGATGGTGTGGGATCCCGCCTGGCTAATAAACTCCGGGAAGAAAACCTGCCGCAGGGTTTTCATGTTGAAACATCCAATATAGGTGGATTAGAATTACTTGAAATCATAAGGGACTATGATCAATTGATCATTCTGGATGGCATGAGGGGCGGTAGTAAAGTTGGTGATTTGTATTTTTTCTCTCCTGAAAATTACCGAGAAACACTTCATCTGTCAACAAAACATGACGCTTCTTTTCTAAATGCATTGAAGGTTGGAGAGCAACTTGGATACAATTTGCCTCGTAACATTGATATTGTCGGAATAGAAGTAGAAGAGGACAGATGTTTTGGCGAATGCTTTTCGTATAAACTGGAAGAAAGGATAAATTACATATATAATGAATTAAAGAAGCTGGTATTTGCAAAATTAATTTGTAGGTGTGAGAAAAATTGAATAATTTTCGAAAAATTATATCTGGCATGAGAAGGTTTAATTCAAAAGGAATGTTAGTATTTCCAACACCAGATAAAAAAGTTGCTATTAGGCAAAAGAGGGTTTGGATTGTTGAAGAAGTATATTGCCAGAATGGACATTCTCTGATTGGTAACCGTGCTGTTTTTAACAATTATAAAGGAATCTACCTGAAAGTAAAAGGTAATAATAAGGAAGGATGGATTGCCCTGAGTCCTTTCTGTGGGGATAAATCGTGGATTGCGTGTGAAGTTGATCTTGAAAATGGTGAGATATTGGAATTCTTTTGTCCTGAATGTGGTGTGAAATTACCGATTTACAGACGGTGTACCTGTGGTGCTCATTTATTTACCATGTTTACAGATAAGAATGCAGACTTTGGAAATTGCATAGGTATTTGTGACAGGATAGGATGCCAGGTATCAGAAATAGTACAAGCCGATGAATTGCGCTGTAACTCCTGTCTTGATGCAAAAAAGTAAATATTAACTACTTCATTAACTAAAATCTCCTTTTCTCTATTTATTATTCTGTTAAATTATCCTCTGGATTTATCTTAAAAAAATCATTCCGTAAAGCAATATTTATTTTACCTTTAGGCATCTGTAAATAATTGCTTATGAACAATCTTCCTGGTAAAACTGTAGAAAGATTAAGTGCATATCGTCGTGTATTATTAATTTACTTAACAAAAGGCAGAGATCATATTTTCTCGCATGATTTGGCTAAGCTTTTGTATATTACTGCAGTTCAGGTTAGAAGAGATGTTATGTTGATTGGAAATATAGGGATGCATAAAAACGGTTATAATGTTAAAGAGTTGATCGCCAGAATAGGAGAAGTGTTGGATTCAAAGGAAGGACAGAAAGTAGCAGTTGTAGGATTTGGTTATTTGGGTAAAGCTATTACAGGTTATTTTGCTGGGAAAAGATCAAAATTGATTGTTTTAGCCTCATTTGATATCAACACTAAAAAGGTTGGTGCAAAAGTAAATGGGGTAAAATGTTTTCATATTAACCATTTGGAAACAATCATAAGAAATAAAAAAATAACAATTGCAATATTAACAGTCCCTCCTGATGTAGCTACGGAGGTAACAAACAGACTTGTGGAAGCAGGAATAAAAGGTATTCTAAATTTCACAACCGTACCACTCAAAGTTCCCCAGGGTGTTTATCTTGAAGAATACGATATGATAACCTCTGTTGAAAAGGTGGCTTTTTTTGTAAAAAAGAATGATGAAGAATAACTGATATCCTTACCGGAATGGAATGAATATTCGCAGTAAGCAGAAAAATAAAATTACGTTATTAATAACGTTATTAATAACGTAATTAGTTTTTTAACTATAAGCAATTAAACTAACTGCCTTTATTTTTTTTCTTTTACTACCCTGGTTGCAGAAAAACTAACTGGACCTTCAGGGGAAGCGGCAGTACCTGTAAGGATATTATCCTTTACTGAAGCTTTTATCGAGACATATTCATATTCAACGGTGATCCCAAAATTCATACCCTTATCATTAATTTCAATATTCTGAAATTCAATGATATACTCACTGGCTGCAAACTTCAAATAGCCTGTCAGTGTATCTTCCTTAATTTCGAAAGTCATGGTTCCAGCCTGGTATCCGAAAGGGGCCTGTTCGGCTGTGAATTTCCAAGTGCCTTCATAGGTTTTCATAGGATTTCCGGCATGAAGTAAACCGGATTGAAAGATACATAATAAGAAAATGACATGAAATGAAATAGTAAATCGTTTCATAGTTTTGTTATTTTTTGTTATAAAATTGGTGAAAATTTGTTATCAAATGTAATAAAAGTATAAAGATAATAAAGATGGATATATTAAGTATCTTAAGAAAAGCAAAGTAAGGTGAGTAAATGAGGAAATGAGAAAATGATGAGATGAGAAGATGGGCGAAGAGGTGAAGTTCTAATTGGATTTTATTGGTTGAAAAAGGATTTTGCGAGAAGCGAAGCGACGAAGCAAACTCCCAAAAACAATCAGAATGTCAAATAAATGGATTGTCATAAGCTTTACGAAAAGTCATGAAAGATTGCTTCACTTCGTTCGCAAAATCCATATACTTATTATACTTTAAAGGTAGCGCCACCCGGGGTACAGGTAAGTAAAGAGTACCTATAAATATTTAAGATGGATTATAAATAATTTAAAACTTTAGACATTTTAGTCATTTTAAATTTTAGTCACTTTAAACTTTAATCACTGAATAGTTATAAAAATCTTAATACCGGATAAATATTGGTATTTTTGAAAAAAACAATTGTTTATGATCAATCAGCAATTAGTTAATCCACGCAGTATTGTTATTGTCGGCGGCTCTGAAGATGTATCCAAACCGGGGGGAAAGGTGTTAAAAAATCTACTGGATGGTGGATATCAGGGTGATTTGTATGTTTCTAACCCCAAATCAGATAAGATACAAGGAATAAGGTCGTACAAGAATCCGGATGATCTTCCTGAAACTGACCTGGCAATATTAGCTATAGCAGCGAAATATTGCCCGGATACCATTGAATATTTGGCAAAAAACAAAAACACGAGGGCGTTTATTGTACTCTCTGCCGGATTTAGCGAAGAGAACGAAGAGGGTGCCATTTTAGAAAAGCAAATGGTAAATGTTGTAAACCAGGTGAATGGATGCCTGATTGGTCCAAATTGTATAGGTTTTCTTAACCGGAACTACAATGGAGTATTTACTACTCCGATCCCAAAGCTGGATCCTGCCGGATGCGATTTTATTTCCGGATCAGGTGCAACAGCTGTATTTATTATGGAGGCAGGAATACCTAATGGTTTAACTTTTTCCAGTGTATATTCAGTAGGCAACAGTGCCCAGCTTGGTGTTGAGGATGTATTAAAATATATGGACCAGAGCTTCGATCCGGAAAACAGCCCCCGGGTAAAGTTATTATATATTGAAAGCATTGATAAGCCACAAATGTTACTCAAACATGCATCTTCACTTATCAGGAAGGGATGTAAAATAGCTGCTGTTAAAGCCGGAAGTTCTGATGCTGGCAGCCGTGCCGCATCATCTCATACAGGTGCACTGGCTGGTTCGGATACTGCCGCTGAAGCCTTGTTAAAAAAAGCAGGAATTGTCCGGTGCCATAGTCGGGAGGAACTTACAATTGTTGCTTCTGTATTTATGCATAAGGAATTACAGGGAAAGAACCTTGCTGTTATAACACATGCAGGCGGACCGGCTGTTATGCTTACAGATGCTCTCTCAGAAGGGGGAATGAGCGTTCCTGAAATTAAAGGAAGAAAAGCTGACGATTTACTTAAGAAATTGCACCCCGGATCATCCGTGGCAAACCCGGTAGATTTTCTCGCTACCGGAAATGCTGAACAGCTTGGACTAATAATTGACGCTGTTGAGAACGACTTTAACCATATTGATGGTATGGTAGTTATTTTTGGCAGCCCGGGATTATTCCCTGTATATGATGTGTATGAGGTGCTTCATCGAAAAATGGAAATATGTAAGAAACCGATTTTCCCGGTATTGCCTTCAATAATCAACGTAAAGGATGAAATAAATGTATTCCTGTCTAAAGGGCGGATCAATTTTCCTGACGAAGTAGCATTGGGAAAAGCATTATCTAAAGTGTATTTTACTCCTGAACCGGTACCGGAAACAGAGAACTTTCCTGCTATGGAACAAAAAAGGATAAGGGAAATTGTTGATAACGCAAAAGATGGTTACCTGGAACCTGAAATAGTACAGCAATTGTTGGATGCTGCCGGAATACCACGTGTGCCGGAAAAAGTAGTTGCTACCGAAAAGGAAGCTGTAAAAGTTTCAGAGGGGTTGGGTTATCCATTGGTAATGAAAGTGGTTGGTCCTTTGCACAAATCGGATGTCGGAGGAGTATTTTTAAATGTAAAAAGTGATGAAGAGGTTCGAAGGGAATTTAATGTGATGATGAAGATTGAAGGGGCGAAAGCAGTTTTATTACAGCCTATGCTCGAAGGGACTGAATTATTTGCCGGGTTAAAGAAGGAAGATAAATTCGGTCATCTGGTTATGTGCGGACTGGGGGGTGTTTTTATTGAAATTATGAAAGATATTCAATCCGGTCTTGCACCATTAAGTTTTGAAGAAGCAAAAGAGATGGTAAGAAACCTCAGAGGGTATGGAATTATTAAGGGAGCAAGAAAACAAAAAGGAATTAATGAAAAACAATTTATTGAATTAATTACCAGGGTGGCAACACTGGCAGATATTGCACCTGAGATCAGTGAGATGGATCTGAACCCTGTATTGGGAACACCGGAAAGGATCATTACAGTTGACGCTCGGATCTGTGTTGAAAAGTAATGATCAGGATTCCAAAATAGTTGGAAATATTCTTATATTTGATTCATCCGGAAAATGAACAGGTGTCAGAATGGAATAATGGAAAGAAAAAACATTAATGGTAAATTTTCACGTTTGAATCTATATTCCAATATTCCAAAATAACTACGTATTATCCTGAAGAATCTTATATTTGTATATGAGAAATAAATCAGTATATTTTGATAAAAATGATGGGTTTTGGAAAACCTGTGAACGAATTAGTAATTGGTTTAAGATATTTCTATTAGGATTTTGCTAATAACAAAAGGGGTGGAAGATAATATTCTGCCCCTTTTTAGTTAATATAAAGGCACACGAAAAACATGAAGAAGAATACACCAATTGACCACGCAATTGTTTCAAGGTTAATAAAAGAAAGTGGCTTACCGGATATTGGAAGTGCGACAATCCGTGAGATTGTCAGGTTGGTAAACCGGGTTCAGGAAGCAACCGGTGAACGGTTTATCAGAATGGAGATGGGAGTGCCAGGTTTGGAACCGGCTCCTGTGGGTATAGCAGCAGAGATAGAGGCTCTTAAAAGGGGTGTGGCTTCAAAATATCCTATGATCGAAGGAGTGAAAGAACTCAAAGAAGAAATGTCCAGGTTTGTAAAACTGTTTGCAAATATTGATGTGGATCCGGAGGGTTGTATTCCAACGGTTGGTTCAATGATGGGGGGAATGGCTACCTTTATGGTGGCTAACAGGAATGACCAAACCCGTGAAGGGACTCTGTTTATCGATCCCGGGTTCCCGGTTCAGAAACAACAGATAAGGATATTGGGACATGATTTTCGCTCGTTTGATGTTTACAATTTCAGGGGGAAAAAGTTGAAAAACAAGCTGGAATCTTATCTGAAAACAGGCAAGGTTTCAAGTATTATGTATTCTAATCCTAATAATCCCACCTGGATATGTTTTACTGAGGAAGAATTACAAATTATCGGGGAATTGGCTGATAAGTATGACGCTATTGTAGTTGAAGACCTGGCATATTTTGCTATGGATTTCAGGAAGGATATGTCAAAACCCGGCGTTCCTCCTTTTCAACCGACCGTGGCTAATTACACTGATAATTATCTTCTGCTTATTTCAAGCTCCAAAGTATTTAGCTATGCAGGCCAGAGAAT